>NZ_FPAR01000001.1:689058-751445 GCF_900116475.1 Pseudoalteromonas sp. DSM 26666
TTCGAATCCACTCAGTCGTACCAATAAAAAAAGAACGTAGGTCGGTTAAGTGGCGAAGCCGCGCCACCCGACATTGGTAAAACACCATAAATTAGGTAACATTCCAACACCAAACGCCACCCAACATAAAGCAAAGCCTGCACCGGTAATAACCAATACCAACATCGTCGGATGACGCCTCCGGCTTATCCAACATCGTCGGATGACGCCTCCGGCTTATCCAACCTACGTTAATTATTAAGGACGTAGGTTGGTTAAGTGGCGAAGCCGCGCCACCCGACATTGGGGAAACACCCGCCATCAAGCAACGCCAACATCAAAAAGCTCCAAAAAAGCGCTCACGATCTAAACTTCCTTAACAAATATTAGGTAACATCCATTTAATCACGTTGCAAAGTCAGAATTTATTGCTTGAAAATTAATACTATGTTAACAAGTAGGCTATCTTATAAGATGAAATATCAGAAAGTATTCTAGGAAAGGATTTACCTGTGAAGTCTGCTGCACTCATTACATTACTATTGCTATTTATTTTTGCTGGGCAAGTTCAAGCTAAAACTCTGGTCAAAGTGGGTGGCTATGAATTTCCTCCCTACATAGAGATTGTTGACGGCCGTGCTTCAGGTCTCACCGTAGAGCTAATTGCTGAACTTAATAAAATACAATCTGACTATCATTTTGAGCTTGTGCTCACCACACCTATTCGGCGCTTTAAAGATTATCAGCAAGGTTTGTTCGATGCGGTATTTTTTGAAGATCCAAACTGGGGGTGGCTACAAGGCAACCATATAATCAGTAACTCCCCTGTGATAGCAACAGACAGCGAAGTATTTATTGCTTTAAAGCAATTTGCAAAGTCACAAGCTTGGTTTGATAACTTAGACGATAAAACCCTAATTGGGATTTTAGGCTATCACTATCAGTTAGCAAACTTTGAAAACAATCCCTCAATACTTGAAAACGAATATAAAATGACGTTACTGAGCAGTCATAAAAAAAGTATTGAATTAGTATTAAAAAAACGCAGCGATATGGCGATTGTTACCCGTTCTTACTTAAATCAATACCTCAATAAATACCCAGAAAGTAAAAAAAAGCTGCTTATCTCTGAACGCGTCGCGCAAACCTATAAACACCAATTATTAATTCGCGCTACACACCAACTTAATGTAAACACACTTTATAAAATAGTAAAAAAAACACTTGCACAAAATACCCTAGCAACCAAATTAAAAATACTTGGCCTACAACAACATGATATTTAGTGGTGCTGCTTTAATACTAATAACATTACTAATAACTTAATGGCAATAACTAGAAAATTTGCTATTTTCATCGTGCGTCGCAAACTCAACTAAAGTCATCAATAAATTACTGTGTTTATGGGTAAAGCCAGTACTAGAAAGGCGTTTTTCTAAATAGGACGTAAAGTTTTTTCGTTGCAGGTGTTGGCTATGTAATTTTATTAACAGCTCTGACTGCTTTTGGTTAATTAACCGCGTCTCGTAAATCGGGTCTTCATCTGGCCAATTTTCTACAGGCGAGCCCTTTTGCTTAAACACAAAATCACTAAGTGAACGCTCGATTTGATTATAATCGTGCTCCCCTAGCAGTTTTTCTATTTCCTTTAATAAGCTTGAGTACAAAACACGCGGGAAAAGCTTGTAAAAATCATGATTTTTAAAGGGCTCTCCTTGTGGAGTTTGCTGCCAATTTTCAAAACTTGCTCGCAAAGCCTGAACTAATATACGTCCTACATAATGGCTTTTTTGGAATGAGACACCTTGCGATTCTAGCCTTGAAAGTACGTGATTTAAACGTTGCTTTAAGCTACGTACTTCTAGCTGCAATTCGCTTTTTTCTGTCTCTAATAATTGTATTTCTTGAGCACTGGTTGTTATTTTTTGCTCTAGTTTATTTATTTTAACTTGCGCGCCATAAAACAAATCACGGGTATCATTAAGCTCAGCCATAACACTGGCATTTTTTAATTTAATACTCGAATTACCCTCAATAGCATAAGTAGTAAGCTGTTTGCTCTGAGAGAGCGCTTTATTTAAAGTACTTTCTAACTTACTCTCAATAACTTGCCCAGACTTACTGCCTTTAAGTAAAGAATGTAAAGTTGAAGAAATATGCTTTTGGTACCAATTTTGGATCTGCTCACACTGCACATCAGATAAATTAGCAAATGGATTGTCTTCACTTATTGGCTTGTTAGCCATAAAAATTCCCTCTAGTAAAAAGACTTTTTGTTGTTATGTCGTATTAAAGTGAAATTACTTACCTTTGCATGTTAATAGCTATCGCTTTTTAAGGCTATATTTAATTGTTTGTATACTAGAAGAACCTCACTATTTAAGTTGTTTATTCCAAATAACGCACTAAACTTAAAATTAAAGATAAAAATGCATTATCCTTATGAGAATATTTTTAATCGCTGCCTTAGTACTATCATTTTTCACTTACGCACAACCTGCGCCAGTAACCTATACGGTCGACAATAAAAATATCACACTTCTCGGAGAGAAATACAAAAGCGGCTATGGCTATAATTTAAAAGCCGATACAGTTCTTCGCTTAGTTACACTTAATTGGCCCCCTTATATAGACGATCACTTATGCAATAAGGGCTGGCTATATCAACTTACAGTAAGCATGTTAGTAAAACGCGGCTATGGTGTACATATAGAGTTTTACCCTTGGGCGCGTGCCGTTCGTGAAGCTGAATTAGGTAAAGCTGATATTTTATTTCCTGAGTATTTTATTAGTGACGATGTAATGTCAGAAAACATTTTAACCAAAACACGTAATCAGTTATTGGCGTTATCTGAGCCCATTCCTGGTGGCGACTTATCATTTGTAGCACTTAGAGATCACAGCATAAATTACGATGGCAGGATTGATTCTGTAAAAAACAGGGTTATGGGGGTGGTACGTTCATATAAAAATAGTAAAGAATTAGATCAACTTATTGAACAAGGCGAAATAAAAACCATCGTTGCTAACAGTGAGTATCAGCTTATTCATTTGCTTTTAAATGGTCGGGTTGAGCTTATTGTTGCCGACTTAGAAGTGCTAAGAGCCAGTATTTATAAATCATTATTATCAGCTAGAGAAAAAAAGAGGATGCTTAGTGCGCTAGTTGCATTAACGCCAAGCATAGAATACAAAGCCCTGTATTATGAAATCAGTAAAAGTACGCCTAATTGGCAATTTATCTTAGATGATATCAACGCAGAAATAGCGAATATGCGTGCAAATAATGAATTTGAGCGCTTTATAAAAAATAAAAAACAGCAGTGTTATAACCTCGATTAAGCCGTAGGCAGCTAAATTTGAGCGTGCCTGTTTTCAGTTATATCTACTCATAGTCTAAGGCTTTGGTTAAACACCACCGTTTGGTTCCGTCCGGTTGTTTTTGCATTATAAAGTGCGGTATCGGCATTTCTTAATAACCCCTGCAGCGAACACGACTCAGAAGTCAAACTTGATACACCACTGCTTATTGTATAACTCACCTGCCCGCCACTTGATAACTGCACTGGGTTATCTTTTAAATGATCTTGCAACTTTGCTAAGGTTTTAACAACGGTACTGACACATTTGGTAGGCGAAACAATGCAAAACTCTTCTCCTCCTAAACGCGCTATAATATCATCACTGTCACAAAATGATTTAAACGTAGCAGCTATGCTTTGCAACACACTATCTCCACCTTCGTGGCCAAATTGATCGTTAATGCGCTTAAAGTGATCTATATCTATCATCGTAAGGGTTAAGTGCTGGCTGTCTTTAATACACTCATCAAGTGCAAGTTTAGCTGTTTCCATAAACCCTCTTCGGTTGAGCAAATTAGTAAGCGGATCTTTAATGGTTAAATCTTTTAGTTGTGCTTGATACCGCTTCATTTTTGTAATATCGCGCTCAATCGCTGCATAGTAAGCCACCTCACCTAAGGCATTTTTTAATGGAAAAATATTCATATCAATCCAATAAGGCTCACCTGATTTTTTATAATTTAGAATTTGCTCAGATACTTGCTGTTTATTTTCTAGCGCATGCCTAATTTTATCGCGTGTGGCTTGTTGAGTTTTAGCGCCTTGTAAAATGCGCGGCGTTTTACCTCTAACTTCATCTAAATGATAACCCGTTACTTTAGTAAACGATTGGTTTGCATAAACAATTTTAGGGCCATCATTAGTAATAGGGCTTGCCTCGGTAACTAAAATAACGTCGCTGGCTAATTCAACAATTTCTTTAAATGGAATAGCTTGTTTTTGATGAGTAATATCTATAAAAGTGACGACTATTTCAGCAATGTTATTCTGCTCGTCAAACTCTGGATAAGCGTTACATAGCACCCATGTAATTTCGTCGCTTGAGCTGTCACATATACCTATTTCAAGATTCATCAATGGTTTTTGGGTTTTAATAACAACACTAACAGGATACTGAGAACTCTGCAGTGGTTGACGAAATTCATCCAGTAATTTCCATTTACTATCAAACGAGTCGCGCCCTAACGCTTGCTCTTTTGTTAAACGTAAAATATTTAAAGCCGCAGGATTTGCATACAAAATTCCTGTGTCTGGTGAATGCACCACCACACCGGTTTGTAAGTTTTGTATTAACCTTTCTGCATTTAGCCTTGATAAATCCATTAATGTACTCCGTACAAACTGTATTGAAAAAATACACGG
The DNA here is from genome assembly GCF_900116475.1 of Pseudoalteromonas sp. DSM 26666. Lineage (NCBI taxonomy): Bacteria > Pseudomonadati > Pseudomonadota > Gammaproteobacteria > Alteromonadales > Pseudoalteromonadaceae > Pseudoalteromonas > Pseudoalteromonas sp. DSM 26666. The sequence continues at coordinate 693,762 of NZ_FPAR01000001.1, forward strand.
GCTAGTGTTCATTTCAATATAAGTGAATATTTGCCGACATAACAGAAAAAATGTTGCTGTTTATTGGGCACCCCTCAACAAAGTACATTTTACAACCTACTGAATTGCTAAATAAAAAAGCCGCAAACTAAGTTAAGTTCGCGGCTTATTATTTTACTATAGTACGTATTTTGGGTGCTAGTTAGTCATAATCAAATGGCGCTCTTACCCAGCCTTCCATTAATACACGTGCGCTGCGGCTCATACTCGCTTTAGTCACTTGCCATTGGCCATTTGTAACAACCGCCTCGGCACCTACTTTAAGTGTGCCCGATGGATGACCAAAGTTAACCTCGTTAATAGCACCGCCACCAGCGGCCAAATTGACTAATGTTCCGTCAATTGCGGCTGCTGTGCCAATAGCGACGGCGGCTGTGCCCATCATCGCATGGTGTAACTTACCCATTGACATTGCACGTACTAACAAATCTATATCGCTTGCATTAACCTGCTTACCACTTGATGATTTGTAATTAAGCGGTGCAGCCACAAACGCCACTTTAGGTGTGTGTTGGCGTGCTTGCGCTTCATTAATAGTATTAATTAGTCCCATTTTTACCGCGCCATAGGCACGAATGGTTTCAAGCTTAGTGAGTGCGGCTTCATCAGCGTTTATATCATCTTGTAGCTCAGTACCGGAATAACCAATATCGCTGGCATTTACAAAAATAGTAGGGATACCTGCGTTGATCATAGTTGCTTTTAATGTCCCCACACCTGGTACTTCTAAATCATCAACCACATTGCCTGTTGGAAATAGCGCACCATCACCATCAGCAGGGTCAATAAATTCAAGCTTTACTTCAGCGGCAGGAAACGTCACACCATCTAACTCAAAGTCACCGGTTTCTTGTACTGCACCGTTGGTCATGGGTACATGCACTAAAATACTTTTTTTAATGTTCGCCTGCCATACGCGCACAATAGCAATACCATTATCCGGTACGCGAGATTTATCAACTAAACCATTGCTGATGGCAAACGCGCCCACAGCAGAGGTTAAGTTTCCGCAGTTACCACTCCAATCAACAAACGCTTTATCAATGGCGACTTGACCAAATAAATAATCAACATCGTGTTCGGGCTGTTCACTCTTACTCAAAATAACCGTTTTACTGGTACTTGAGGTTGCTCCGCCCATGCCGTCGGTTTGTTTACCGTATGCATCTGGGCTACCAATAACGCGTAATAATAAGCTATCGCGCGCCGCACCTGCCACTTGGGCTGGTGCGGGTAAATCGGTTAAATTAAAAAAAACCCCTTTACTCGTGCCACCACGCATATAGGTCGCAGGCACTTTAATTTGTGGTTTAAACATAAACGTGTGTCCTTATGATGCTTGCGTGGCTTCTAAAAAGTCTTGCGCAAAGCGTTGTAACACACCGCCTGCCGCATAAATAGAGAGCTCTTCTTGCGTATCTAGTCGACATTTCATCGGTACGTTTAATACCTCGCCATTTTTACGCGTAATAACAAGCTCTAGGGTTGCGCCTGGTGTTGGTTCGCCCTTCACGTCGTAGCTTTCGCTACCATCTAGGTTAAGTGTTTTACGCGTTGTACCTGGTTTAAATTCAAGCGGCAATACGCCCATACCAATTAAGTTAGTACGGTGAATACGTTCAAACCCTTCGGCTGCAATAACCTGAACACCAGCAAGCCTAACGCCTTTTGCTGCCCAATCGCGCGAAGAGCCTTGGCCGTAATCAGCGCCTGCCACAATAATGAGTGGCTGTTTACGCAGCATGTAGGTTTCGATTGCTTCCCACATACGCGTGTTTTCACCTTCTGGCTCTATGCGTGCGTACGAGCCTTGCTTCACTTCTCCGTTTTCATCTAATACCATTTCGTTCAATAATTTAGGGTTTGCAAATGTAGCTCGTTGTGCGGTTAAGTGATCGCCTCGGTGAGTGGCGTATGAGTTAAAGTCTTCCTCTGGTACGTTCATTTTAGTTAAGTATTCACCTGCCGCGCTGCTGGCCATAATCGCATTAGAAGGTGATAAATGATCGGTTGTAATGTTATCGCCAAGCACTGCCAACGCGCGCATACCTGTCATACTGCGCTCACCTGCCAAAGCTCCTTCCCAATAAGGTGGGCGGCGAATATATGTACTTTCTGGGCGCCAATCGTAAAGTGGGTCGTTATCTTCGCCGTAATCAACAGTTAAGTTAAACATTGGCTCGTATACTTTTCTAAACTGCTCAGGTTTTACGCTTTGTTTGATAACCGCATCTATCTCTTCATCAGATGGCCATAAATCTTTTAAGGTTACATCGTTACCTTGCTGATCTTTACCGAGTATATCTTTTTCTATATCAAAACGAATGGTACCCGCAATTGCATAAGCAACCACAAGCGGTGGTGACGCTAAAAACGCTTGCTTTGCATACGGATGAATTCGGCCATCAAAGTTACGGTTACCCGAAAGTACAGCCGTTGCGTATAGGTCGCGATCAATCACTTCTTGTTGAATTTTAGGGTCCAACGCACCACTCATACCGTTACAAGTGGTACAGGCAAAACCCACAATACCAAAACCAAGTTGCTCTAGTTCAGTGAGTAACTTTGCATCTTCAAGATACGATTGCACTGCTTTAGAACCCGGCGCCAATGAGGTTTTAACCCACGGTTTACGCATTAAGCCTTTAGCGTTTGCATTTCGCGCCAATAAACCTGCAGCAATTACATTGCGCGGGTTACTGGTATTAGTACAGCTGGTAATAGCGGCGATAATACAGGCGCCATCTGGCATTAAGCCTTCTTCGTTCTCAACAACACCCGAAATACCTTGCGCTGCTAAATCGCTGGTAGATACACGACGATGCGGATTTGAAGGCCCTGCAATGTTACGCCCTACGCTTGATAAATCAAACTTGAGTACGCGATCGTATTGAGCAGTTTTTAAGCTATCACTCCATAAACCTGCTGTTTTAGCGTAGTTTTCTACCAGGGCAATTTGATCTTCATCACGGCCTGTTAAACGCAAGTAATCAATAGTTTTATCGTCGATGTAGAACATAGCCGCGGTTGCGCCAAATTCTGGGGTCATGTTCGAAATGGTGGCTCTATCGCCAAGGGTTAGTGCATCAGCCCCTTCACCGTAAAACTCAAGGTAAGTCGATACCACACGTTGCTCACGTAAAAATTCGGTAATCGCCAGTACAATATCGGTTGCAGTTATGCCAGGCTGGCGTTTACCGGTAAGCTCTACGCCCACTATATCTGGTAAACGAATATATGATGCGCGTCCTAGCATTACGCTTTCGGCTTCAAGGCCACCTACACCAACAGCAATAACACCTAAAGCATCAACATGTGGGGTATGGCTGTCTGTTCCCACTAAAGTATCTGGGAAGGCAATGCCATCGCGGTTTTGAATAACCGGCGACATTTTTTCAAGGTTAATTTGGTGCATGATGCCATTACCCGGTGGGATCACATCAATATTTTTAAACGCTGTTTTGGTCCAGTTTATAAAATGAAAACGGTCATCGTTGCGTCTATCTTCAATGGCGCGGTTTTTTTCAAATGCATCGGGATCAAAACCTGCGTGCTCAACAGCTAATGAATGATCCACAATCAGTTGAGTCGGTACAACCGGATTTACTTTTGCAGGATCGCCGCCTTTTGCAGCAATAGCATCACGCAGGCCCGCTAAATCAACCAGTGCGGTTTGACCTAAAATGTCATGACATACAACGCGTGCCGGATACCACGGAAAATCTAAGTCTTGTTTACGCTCAATTATTTGGCTAAGCGCATCGGTTAGCATTTCGGGCTCACAGCGACGCACTAAGTTTTCTGCAAATACACGCGAACTGTAAGGTAGTGTAGCGTATGCGCCAGGCTTAATGGCATCGACCGCGGCTTGGGTATCGTAGTAATCAACATTGGAGCCTGGTAAAGGCTTACGGTATTGGGTGTTATTAATAATGGTCATAATAAATTCGCTAATTTGGTGACGGAGGAGAGTACGCTAAAGCGCTATAATGAGTAATCATCAGCGCTATAAACAATAAAAGGTGAGCTAGGCTCACCTTAAACGCTAACTAATTAGCCTCTTGATTCAATTGGCGTGTAGCTACGCGCATCTGGCCCGGTGTAATCAGCACTTGGGCGAATAATACGGTTATTTGCACGTTGCTCTTTTACATGCGCTGTCCAACCAGTTACACGGCTCATTACGAAGATAGGCGTGAACAACTTGGTAGGAATACCCATAAAGTGGTACGCCGATGCATGGAAAAAGTCAGCATTACAGAATAACTTCTTCTCACGCCACATTACTTCTTCACAGCGAACTGATACCGGGTAAAGCACCTCATCACCCACTTCTGCGGCTAATTTTTCAGACCACTTTTTAATAATAACGTTACGTGGATCTGACTCGCGGTAAATTGCGTGGCCAAAGCCCATAATTTTATCTTTACGCTCCAGCATCCCCATTAGCGCGTCTTCAGCTTGATCGGCGCTGCTAAAGCCTTCAATCATATCCATGGCGGCTTCGTTGGCACCACCATGAAGTGGACCACGTAAGGTACCAATTGCGCCAGTTACACATGAGTGAATATCAGAAAGCGTTGATGCACACACGCGACCGGTAAAGGTAGAGGCATTAAACTCATGCTCTGCGTACAAAATTAGCGATACATTCATTACTTGTGCAAATAATTCACTTGGCGCTTTATCGTGTAATAGCGTTAAAAAGTGTGCGCCTACTGAATCGTCATCAGTTTGTGTTTCGATGCGAACACCGTCATGAGTAAAACGATACCAGTAACAAATAATACTTGGGAAAATTGCCACCATACGGTCAATCGCATCGTTTGCTTCGCTAAAGTCATTTTCCATTTCAAGGTTACCTAGCATAGAACACCCTGTGCGCATTACATCCATTGGATGTGCCTCTTTTGGAATGTTCTCAAGCACTGTTTTTAGCGCAGCGGGTAAACCGCGTAAACTTTTAAGTTTAGCTTTGTACTCTGCCAGTTCGCTTGATGTTGGTAGCTCGCCGCGAGAAAGTAAAAACGACACTTCCTCAAACTGTGCTTTTTCAGCCAGTTCGCTAATGTCGTAACCACAGTAAGTTAAACCAGAACCTGTTTGCCCTACTGTACATAATGCGGTTTGTCCTGCTACTTGGCCACGTAAACCTGCGCCACCTAATGCTTTATCTACCATGATGTGTCTCCTGTTGAATTTATTATTATTTGTCAGATTTTGCTGAAAAAAGGTTATCGAGCGTGTTTTCGTACGAGTGATAATCTAAAAAGTCGTAAAGCTCTGCACGCGTTTGCATGTTTTCAATTTGGCTTTGTTGAGAACCTTCATTCAAAATTGCTGAATACACGTTAAGTGCGGCTTTATTCATTGCTCTAAACGCACTAAGTGGGTAAAGCACCATTTCTACGCCCACATCGCTTAGTTGCTCTTTGGTGTAAATTGGGGTTTGGCCAAACTCAGTAATATTGGCCAAAATAGGCACATTAATCGCCTTAGTAAATGCTTGATAATCAGCAAGATCATGAACCGCTTCTGCAAAAATCGCATCGGCACCGGCTTCAACACAAGCTGCTGCACGGTCTATCGCCGCATTTAAGCCTTCTTTTTGAAACGCATCGGTACGCGCCATAATGTAAAAATCGCTATCGGTTTTAGCATCAACCGCAGCTTTAATTCGGTCTACCATTTCAGCTTGGGTAACTATTTCTTTATTAGGGCGATGGCCACAACGCTTTTGCGCCACTTGATCTTCAATATGAAAGCCTGCTGCACCCGCTTTAGTCATTTCTTTAACGGTACGGGCAATATTAAACGCCCCACCCCAACCTGTGTCGGCATCCACTAACAAAGGTAAATCGCTAGCACCGGTAATACGGCGAATATCTTCAAGCACGTTATCAAGGCTGGTCATCCCTAAATCTGGCATACCAAATGAGGCATTAGCCACACCCGCACCCGATAAATAAATAGCCTGATGGCCCATTTTTTCAGCCATCATCGCGGTGTACGCGTTAATAGTACCTACCACTTGTAACGGGTGGTTATTTGCAATTGCCTGTTTAAATTTTAATCCTGCTGACATTACCTTCTCCTAACTTTGAACGGGGCTGCTCATTGGCAACTTAGTATTTTTTAATAATGTGACATCTGTATTAGGGTCTATTGACCTTTCAAAATTTAATTTGCAGCAGCCTGTTTGGTATTTAGGCAAGGCAGAGCCTATGTGGTGTGGTTATTCCCCATAAATAGGCGATAACGCAGCATCAATACCAAACAGGCGCTGCCCTTCGGGTTCTGCCTTGGAGCGATTTACTCTTTGTTGCTCGGTTTTGACTTAGCCCACTAGGTTACAAACCTCGCGCCGTGATTAAACCGCTCCTAGTTTGAACAAATTATAATCCGCAAAGGTCAACAGACCCTAGTTAGCCATTTCATTTTGAGTGGCTTGTACTGATTGATATCTATCAAATTTTGTTTGTATATTCGCTTGTGATGCACTGATATGGCGCTTCATTAGCATTTCGGCCAGCTCACCATCATGATTTTCTATGGCGTTAATAATGGCTAAGTGTTCGTCAAATGCTTTCGATACTCGCGGCCCTACCATACCCATTTGTACACGGTACATTCTTATTAACTGGTACAGGTCGTGGCATAGCAAATGTATTAAGTGCGCGTTTTTACTGCCTTTGATTATTCTGTAATGAAAGTCTAGGTCGCCTGCTTCTTGATAGTACGACTCACCTTCTTTAACACGCTGAGTTTGCAAATGCTGATTAAGTAATTGTTTCAAGCCTTGCACTTCATCTGGTTCCATATTGTCGGCAGCTAACCTACATGCAAGTCCCTCAAGAGCACTGCGCACTTGATACACCTCAATTAAACGCTCTGCGGTTAATGCCACAACACGGCAACCTATATTGGCTTTGCGCTCAACTAAATAACAACTTTCTAAACGGTTTAATGCCTCTCTAAGCGTTGCACGGCTCACACCATAACGCTTTGCAAGTTCCGGCTCAGATATTTTACTGCCTTGTGCAATGCTGCCCTCTACAATTTCGCGGCGCATATCTACAAACACTTTATCGGAAGCGGTTGTGATAGATGTTTCATTTAACAAGTGCTGTGTCATAAAGTATTTTTATATTGTCGACAATTTATGCTCTAACTATGTGCTTATTATTTATACCTGTCAACCCTAGAACCACTTAAACTGAGTGAAAAACCACCACATTGTCGACATTATTAGCCGAAAGTATAATAAAAAATGTATTTAAGCTGTTTTACTCAACAAGATGTCGACACCTTTTAAGGGTTACTATTTCGTTTTTAACACTGAAAAAAATCGTTAAAAATGCTATTATCCTGCTTTATTTTGACTGTATGAGCCAAATCGTGGACGCAAACACTTACATCCCTGAGCCATTTATTAACGACGTAAAAACCTATTTACCCGAGCACCTAAACTTAGATGACTTTTTAAGTGCGTGTCGTCGTCCACTGCGTAAATCTGTTCGCGTTAATACATTAAAAATGAGTGTTGAAGAGTTTAAGCAACAAGCGGCTAAAAAAAATTGGCAACTTACCGCTATTCCTTGGTGCGACGAAGGTTTTTGGTTAGAGCGCCCAAACGATGAAGAGCAAAACCTAGCGCTGGGCAATACCGATTTACACTTAAGCGGGGCTATTTACGTGCAAGAGGCAAGCTCAATGTTGCCGCCAATGGCACTAAAGCAAAGCCTTAAAACCAGTAACACAGTGCTCGATATGGCCTCGGCACCGGGCTCTAAAACCTCACAACTTGCCGCGTTAATGAACAATCAAGGCGTGCTTGTGGCCAATGAGCTGTCGTCATCACGTTTAAAAGTACTCAGTGCCACGCTAAAGCGTATGGGTGTAGGTAACTGTGCGCTATCGCATTTTGATGGTGTGGTATTTGGCAATTACATGTTTGAATGCTTCGACAGCATTTTACTTGATGCGCCCTGCTCTGGCGAAGGCACGGTACGTAAAGATAGTGACGCGCTAAAAAATTGGTCTATCGAGTCAAATATTACCATTGCCCAAGTACAAAAAGATCTGATTAAAAGTGCATTTTACGCACTTAAACCTGGCGGCACATTGGTGTATTCAACCTGTACATTAACCCCTCTCGAAAACCAGCAAGTGTGTGATGCATTGCTAGAAGAATTTGGCGAATACATTACGCCAGAGCCTTTAAATGACCTTTTCCCTGGCGCTGAAAAAGCCACTACAGACGAGGGTTACTTACATGTTTGGCCGCAAACCTTTGACAGCGAAGGCTTTTTTATTGCCAAATTTAAAAAGCACAGCAGCTGCGAAAACCAAAACATTAAAGTGAAAAAAGGGGCATTCCCGTTTAACCAATTTGACAGTAAACAGCAAGATGAGTTTATGAGCTCTCTCAAAAAGCAATTTGGTTTAACAAGCCTGCCAGGTACGTTAAAACAACGCGACAAAGAGCTTTGGCTGTTTCCTGATGAATTTGAAGCAATACAAAATAAAATAAAATATGCGCGATTAGGCATACAAGTAGGCGTTATTCATAAAAATGGCGTACGCCTAACGCACGAATTTGCCACCGTATTTGGTAAGCAGTGTAAAAGTAATGTACTGGTATTAACCAATGAACAGGCTAACGATTACTTTAATGGTAAAGATATACGCCTAGAAGAGGTAACCAAATCCAGCGGCGAGGTGATCCTAACTTTATGTGGTTGCCCTATTGGCTTAGGGAAATGGCAAAAAAATAAAGTTAAAAACTCTTTACCACGAGATTTAGTACAAAATACGCAGTTAATAAACTGGGCGTAAATTCTAATAAAGGTGTGTATAACAAATGTAACTTGCTGTAATTACAGCAGTATAAAAAATGAACAAAAATGTGTATTTTTAGCACTTTTGACTATACTTAAATAACTTTCTTCTTCTCCCTAAGAATCTGAAAGTGTCTTTAGTTAGCGCAGGGCTCAAATACGAGCCCCTCTATAACCCAGAGTTCTTATAGCTCTGGGTCTTTTTTTGTCTAGGCGAAAGTTAACGATCTGCGAGAGTCGGGTTACGAGCTTAATCACTTACCCAGCCCTATTATTACAATAAGAACTTAGTGATTTATTTACCACAGAGGATAGGAGAACACAGAGAAAGTAATTAAAGACAAAGATTAAAGAACTGTTGTTAGTTATTAGATTTCCAAAATTGAAGCTTTTTCTCTGTGCAGCGCGAAGCGCCTCGGTGTTCTCTGTGGTTCAAAAATAAAGGTTTTAGGAGATAGTTAACTGGTTGCAGGGATCGGACAACCGGACCTGGGCATTACAATAAGCTCTTAAAAATTTATTTACCACAGAGGATAGGAGAACACAGAGAAAGTAATTAAAGACAAAGATTAAAGAACTGTTGTTGGTTACTAGATTTCCAAAATTGAAGCTTTTTCTCAGTGCAGCGCGAAGCGCCTCGGTGCTCTCTGTGGTTCAAAAAAGGTTAAAGTTCAGAGTAGACGAGCTGCGAGGTTCAAGGCCCGTTACCCGAAACTCGTGGCTCGTGTTTTAACCACAGTATTTATTAAACATCCAACTGCCTCTAATAGCCTCATAATGAGATCCAAATTGCAGCGATAAACACACTATTGGCAAACGATTCATTTGCTCAGCCATACTAAACACATCATAAAATTTATAACCATATTTAGAGGCTAACTTTAGCTCATTCACATAAAGGGCTTTGTAGGTAGGTGGTAGTTCACTCCAGTGCATTAACGCAATTTGAATAATGCCTAAATGAATATCTAACTTATACGGGCCCACTTTTTTGGCTTGCTGAATATAATTGTATACCCGCTCTGTTGGTCCCTCTTGATAACTTACAACTTGCGCTAAGCTCATCCAAGTTTGTGCCCAAGTTTGTCTAAGCTCAACCGACTTTAATAAAGCCTGCTCAGCTTGTTGATATGTTTGCTTTACTTTATCTGATTGCTCACTTGATGTGGTATCTATACCACTGAGGCTTAGTAATTTTATATGGGCTAAAAAATGCCAATAATGAGGATGCTCGGGATCCATATTCGTAGCTAACGTAATCGCATTTTCTGCAGCTTGAAGCGATGAACCAGATAAAGCACCATCCGACTCTTGCACAATATTAAGTGCATGAAAGTACCATGCATTAGCGCGCATACTTTGCATGCTGCTATATGCAATTACAAGCACTATTAGAGCTAAAATAACAGCAGGCACTACCTTGACCATGTTTAATTTAGTCATTAAATAAGCTCTCGGTTAATTGCAGCGGGTTAGTTACAAAAAGCGCTATTGCCTGCTCTTCACCTATTAACTGCGCTACTGTTTTTCTAGCTTGGCTTAAAATAGGCGGTCGGCGCTTTACTGAATGCGCATCAGAGGCAACATAGTTCACAAAACCATCTTTTAACATTTGCAACGATATTGCTTGAGCGCTTTCGCCCCACTCCCCTTCAATACTCGATGCAGTTAATTGAAAGTCGCAGCCTAACTGCTTTAAGTGTTCAATATAATAAAGGTTTGACTGAATATCGCGATTACGCTCAGGGTGCGGAATAATAACGCGTGTGTTTTGTTTAGCGAGCCACTGTATAAACTTATCGTAACCTTGTGGCATGTGTGAATGCGGTAACTCTAATAACAACACATTTTTGTCTGCTATTTTACCAATAAAAGGCAGCTTATTAGCCATCACCATTGCCATCAGTTCTATGTCTAAACGCACCTCTGCAGCGGCCGCTAATTTAACATTAATACCCTCTTTATGCGCCTCTAGCTTTAAACTCTCTAAATCGTTTTTGATTTGAGCAGTCGCATTGTTAAAGCGACCCACATGTATATGTGGCGTTGCCACCATATGAGTAATGCCGTCGTTTTCAGCCAATTTTAAAAGCGCTAAAGATTCAGTTAAATCTTTAGCGCCATCATCAATACCCGGCAAAATATGCGTGTGAATATCAATCATAAATTAACTTAGTTAGGCTTGTGGCTTTTCAGGTTGTTGTGAGTAATCGTAATAATCATAGTAACCATGACTATGCTCATCTTTCGACTTGCTCATATCTACCTGATTAAGTACAACACCAGCAACGTGGGCTTTTACTTCAAATAAACGCTCAAGGCCGGCTGTAATCGGTTTAATACGAGTTATGTCTGACTTAACAACATACACAACCGAGTCAACACTTTGCGCAATTACCAATGCATCACTTACCGCTTGGGTAGGCGGAGTATCAACAATAATATGATCGTACTGCGCTTTTAACTCGCCAAGTAGCTCAGCAAAACGTGGGTTTGATAAAAGCTCAAGCGGATTAGACGGTATTTGCCCGCTTGGCATAATAGTGACACCCGATTGTGTATCAACATGAACACACTCAGCTAATTGCTCAGTACCTATCATTAAATTACTTAAACCTGGGTGAAATACCGGTATATCAAAACGTTTAGCTAACGTTGGTTTACGTAAATCGGCATCTATCAGTAATACCTTGCCCATTTGTGCCAACGACATCGCTAAATTGGCAGAGGTGGTGGTTTTACCCTCTCCAGGAGAAGTAGATGTAACCGCTATAACCTGATGCGCACGGTCAAGATGAGTTAACAATAAACTAGTACGGAAGGTACGTACCGACTCAGCAAAGCGGCGATAGGTATCTTCTAAATAAGCATGAATCGGAAAATAGCTCTTTTTAGGAACAGCAACGTGAGGCAACAAGCCAAGCATACGCTGAGCAAGTTTATTTTCGACATCATTTTTATTTTTAACTGTGTCGTTTAAGGCATCAAAAACAAAGGTCATTACTACCGCAAAGCCTAAACTAGCCGCAAAAGCTAAAATAACAATTAACTTTTTGTTAGGTTTGCTAGGTTGATTTGGTGCATAAGCCCGGTCTGTAAAGCGCGCAGCAGCAGAGCTAAAGTCACTGGTTACTTCAGTTTCTTTAGAGCGAGATAAAAAGGTATTAAAAATATTACGGTTTGTTTCAACTTCACGTTTTAATTGATTATATTGGGTTTCTTTACGGGTAATATCTTGATATTCAGCACGAATTTTAGCTAAGTCGCGTTCAAGCGCATTTACAGTTCGGGTTGTTCTGTTAAGCTCTTTTTCAATACCGGTAATTAATCCTTTAATTTGCTTATTGAGGTTTGATTTTACGGTTGCAAGCTCAGCCTTAGCTGAAATCATTTTAGGATGTTTAGGGCCGTAAACCTCGCTAAGTTCACTCACCTTACGCTCAACCAATACAACTTCGCGTTTAACATCTTGTACTACACGGTGTGAAGTAATCTCAGGCATACTGCCAAGTAACTCTATGTTATCGTTACCATATTCATTAATAACACGGTTTATGCTTTCAAGGTTATTTTTAGTCGCACGCGCATCAACTAACTGCTTTGAAGTTTGCTCAAGCTCTTGAGTAACAAGCCCTGCTATACCTTCTATATCAACCAGTTTTTGTTCTTCTCGGTAAGCTTGCAAACGAACTTCAGAACTATCTAGTTGTATACGCAGCTCTGATAAACGGGTATTTAACCAGCTCGATGCCTGTTGAGTAATACCCATTTTAGCGCGCATTTGGCTTTCTATGTAAACTTCGCCTACCGTATTAGCCACCAAAGCAGCTAACTTAGGGTCACTTGACTCAAAACTTACACGCACTAATTGCGTTTTCATTATAGGAGAGACACTCAAACGCGATTTGAATGCAGCAAGCAAACCTAACATTTCTCGCTCTGCTTGCTCTTCTTCGCTAAGAGCTGAGCTTTCTTTTTTATTTAAAAAAGGTAACAGCTGCTTAACCATGCCTTTTAACTCACCTGTGATCGAAGGCTTAGCAATAAAGTCGGTATGAGCTTTTAAATTAAGTTTAGTAATTACCTCACGAGCAATACTGTTTGACTTAATCACTTCAAATTGAGTTAAGTAATATTCTTTTTTAGTAGAATCTAAGCCATATATTTCGTCAAAACTCACCGCCTTGGTTTGCTCCGACTCAATCAATAAAGTGGCTGTAGCTACATATTTAGGCACTAAAGTTAACGCAACCATTATAGTTAGTAATGTAACTACAATAGCAAAACCTAAAATCTTCCATTTACTTTGCTTAATAACATTAAGATAAGCACCTAAATCAATAACTTCCTCGTTGTTGCTAGGCTTTTCAGAGTGTGTATTCATTTTATTATTACTGCCTTAAACTGCTTAAAACAAGCGCTGTTCTATTTTTATGGTGTCACCCGCTGCAATTTGGCTATTTAAACTACCTTTTTGTTGCTGCTGTTTGGTTTGCTCTTTAAAAATAAATATTTTATCAACCGAGGCGCGTTCAGTTAATCCACCGGCCAATGCTATTGCTTGATTTACCGTCATAGCAGGTTGATAAGGATAGCCACCTGGTTTTTTAACTTCACCATGTATATAAAAAGGGCGGTATTCTATAACTTGCGCATACACATTAGGGTTTACTAAGTAATCAGGCTGTAAGCCTTCGCTTATTGTTTGCTCAACTTGAGCAACACTTAAACCAACTAGTTTCACCTTACCTAAAAATGGGTAGTTAATCTCACCACTATTGCCAAGCAGTGAGGTTACATCTAAGTCTGGTTGGCCAAAAACTTTAATTTCTATTTTATCACCTGCACCTAAAATGTAGTTTTGCGAATCACTCGCAAAACTACAAAAGCTGAGTAACAATATAAAGCCAGTTAAGATTTTAACCTTCATTCATTACCCTTTAGTGCAAATGTAAAGTTAAGGCCTACAATTACGCGGTCAAACTCAATGTTAGTTTGAGTTGAATTACGGTCAATAAATTCAACATAGCCTGTTAGCATGCCAAAGTTGCTTGCTAAATAATTTAAGCCTAGGCGGGCATTTTTAACTTTATCTTTTCGGTTAAAATTACCAGAGTATTGCTGGTCAACGTAATTAGCACTTACTACAGAGCTTAAGTAGTCGCTCCAATCATGCTGCCATGTTGCACCATAAACGCTTTCACGAATGTAATCGCCTTGCACTAATGGATCTTTGGCTGCACGGCTAGTAACTAATTGTAGTGATGAGTAAGAAAGCGGCTTCCATACAGCGGCAGCTTCCCAACTTAAACCACTAAAGTTATCGCGCAGGTTCGACTCAAAATCTTTATTTTGGTAACCCACTTTAAATGAGCCAGAAGTAACAGCTGTTGCTTCCCACTCCATACCTAATAATACTTTAACGTCGTCTGAGTCACGTGAAATACCGTTTGAATCAATAACGTCGTATTGATAGTTTTCTTGCTTAACCTCTAAAAAGGCACGCGTACCAGCTTGGGTATTATAATAACCTGTAATACCTAGCATAGGCTTGTCGTAATCACGAAACTGCGATATTGCCGTAAAATTTTGATAATTTTTATTATAATAACCTGCAGTTAAAGCAACCTGGGCTTTAGAGCTTTCTGCGCCATATTCGTAACGAGCTGTTAGGTTTTGCTGCTGGTAATGAACTAGCTCATCAACAACATTACCTTGGCCTTCGGTTAAACCCGCACCGCGTGGCTCGTATAACCAATCTGCGTCACCAGTAACATCTAAGCGGTGTTGGCTAGTGAACTCTTTATGCACACCTGCGCCCAAGTTTACTTGAGTGAAATTATCGGTAGTGTCTTTATTGTGGAACGACGTGCTTGATGCAATATCAAATTTATAGCTGTCAGGGCCGTCTTCAATAAGCGCTTCTATACTCGGCGCTATATTCCATATTAAACGCGACTCGGTGTTTTCTGGAGTGCTAAAAAAGTTGTCGTTGCTACTTACACCCAACTGCAGCATAGGTGTAACCTCAGCGCCATCTTTTGTCATTACACTGCCTGGTTGTAATTCTACTGCTAATGCAGGTGCTGATAAGCCTAACGCAACGAGTAAAGTGGTAATTGTATTAGTACGCATTTTCACTTTTAAATCCCTTAAAAATTGTCATAAAAATTATTTTCACATCAAACCATAAAGACCAATGTTTAATGTAATGTAGGTCGTATTCAACTCGCTTGGCCATTTTATCAAGTGTATCGGTTTCGCCGCGCCAGCCGTTTATTTGTGCCCAACCGGTAATACCCGGTTTGGTTTTATGCCTAAACATATAAAACTCTACTTTTTTTCGGTATTCTTCGTTGTGAGCAACTGCATGGGGCCTTGGGCCAACAATCGACATATCGCCTTTTAAAACATTTATAAACTGCGGCAGTTCGTCAAGGCTAGTTCGGCGCAAAAAACCACCTAGTGGAGTAATGCGGGCATCATTTTTAGTTGCCTGAGTCACCACATCGCTGTTTTCGGTCACCGTCATCGAGCGGAACTTCCACACTTTTATTTTTTGCCCATCTAAGCCATAGCGATCTTGCTTAAATATAATAGGCCCTTTTGATGTCAACTTTATTGCGGCCGCTATCATTACTAAAACCGGGGCGATTAAGGTAACAATAATAGCCGAAACAACTATATCTTCTGTGCGCTTTATAAATTCATGAGTACCAATACATGGTGCTTCAAACACGCTTAACGTATCAACATCACCCACGTGCTCAATGCGAGCATGTATTAAATTTGAGAGTAAAAAATCTGGCACTATGTGCACATCTACTGTGGTATCGCCCAACTGCAATAAAATGTCGGCTATACGTTTTTGCGCTTTCATAGGCAGCGCAATATAAAGTATGTCTATTTCGCCATTGCGTGCTGCGTCTACCGCACTTTGTATACCGCCCTCAACACCTTGCTGTTCAAGTTGTTCAAATAAACGTTCAGGGCTTCTGTCGTCATAAAAACCTTTAAAGTTAAACCCTAACTCGTCGTGTTTTACAATTTCAGCATGTAAATAAGCAGCAGACTCAGTGGCGCCAATAATGGCCACATTGCGTTGCGATAGTCCTAATTTACGGCGGCTACGTTTATACCAATAAACCCCTAAGCGCCAAATATATAAATACGCCGCACTTAATAAAAACCAAATAACCACACCAACACGTGAAAGAGACTCGGTAAACTTAAATACAAAAGACACGACTAATAAAAACGCAAAAGCAATGAGCACACTACCCCACGCACACATTACCATTGTTCTAAATTTGCCCGCTCGCCAAGAGCGATAAGTAGAAAACAGCTCAGCGCTGTATAAAAAGCTAAGTGCAACGGTTAGTGCAGAAGCAGCATAAATAGGAGTGAGTTTAAAATTATAAATTAGGGCTGCGCACTGAAAAGCTAAAAACAACGCAAATATATCAAATAATCGGTAAAAATTGGCATCAGAGGAACCTGAAGGTTTAAAAGTCCTTGGAGATGTCATTTTGCTTAATTCCTTATAGCTAATTCAGTGTGAGTAGCACCTCACAAAATCCACGGGGATAATATAGTATTAGCCAATTTTGTTCAATTACTGATTCCGACAAAAGTACTAAAATTCATATTTAAATCTTTTAGCAAACTCTTACTTTGTTTATTAAGTATCAAAGAGAGTACTCGCATTTTATTTAAGTTTAATTAAATAACCCCTTAAACCAGCTCCAAACCCCAAACGAATATCCATCAAAAATATCAATTCCCAATGCTGACTTAATCAAATATAAAACCAGCAAAGTAAATAAAATAGTAAACGTAACTACCAAACTTAAAATTATTGCTTGAGTAAACCTTGCTATTTTTTGCTCTTTTATGCTTAATTCGCGTCTGTTTCGCCCCGCTAAAAAAACATAGTAGTAACGGTATTTAAAAAACTTAACTACGCCTCTGCAATCAACAGCATGATTACCCCACTGCCTTGCACCTATGGCTATTTTTAAATGCGCTAATTGTTCATCAGTAAACGTAGTTTGAATGTTTTTAGGCATTCGCTCTAGTAAACTTCTAATAGCTGGATCTTGCTTTAAGTTCGACAAAAAAACCTCAAATGCAATATGATTATTAATTGTCAATTATTTTAAACAACTATTTAATAATAAAAAGCCAATTAAAACTTAATTGGCTTTTTATTTGCTAAAAGTACTTTTTATTTAAGCGTACTAGAGCGATAAGTATTGTTATTTAACCAACTTGGTAGTTCATAGGTTGGTACCTTACCATCTTGGCTAATGTTAGTTTGATGATATGAATGTTGGTTCCAAATGCGAGTTGCATTTTTCCAAGGCTTGCTATTATCAGCAGCACCATACACAGTGACACCATTATTAATGCTATATCTAGAATCAGTATTATTTGATACAACAACAAGCTCTGCATTATCGTCGCCCTCTAGGTCAACAACAATTGGGTATTCCCAAAGCGTTCCTGATGAGTTAGCAACTGTCGATAATACTTCACCATTAAGGCCATTTAATACTCTTACTTTATAGTGATCTTGCACTATAACTTCGTCAATACCATCACCATTAAAGTCATATGCACTCAAGCCTATTTTACCGCTCCATTCATCGTCATTAGCTACTGACCATTCTAAACCACCTTGACTATTGTACATATCAATTGATTTATATCCAGCATGGGCTATACCCATATCATCTTTACCTAAAAAGTTAGATATTGACTGTGCACCGCTACCGCCGTTTACTGAATTATCTAACTCCCATTTAACATTTCCATTTGCTTCAAGTGCGACTAGCTTGCTCTTGTTAGCTGTAGCTGATGTGGCTGGAATAGACAGGATAACTTCAGGCTGTTGGTCTCCATCAATATCTGCTATTGATGAAAACCATATTTTGTCCTCACCGACATATCTCCAAAGCTCTGCTCCATATACATCATTAAGCTGACCACTAGATAATACTTCTTGGACACCATCAGAATTAGAATCAAATATTACTGAAGAAGGAGCCCAGTCAAAAGTATAAACTGAACCAGTATCATAGTTATAAACGGCATCACCTAGCGAAAACTCTACAGAACCATCATTATCTAAATCAGCAATAGAGACGTTACCAATCGTTGACCAGTTAGAACCGACTTTTGATATCTGTTTTTTAGTTATACCATTATTATCGATAACAGATACATATTCACTAAGCCTACTTGAAACAATAATTTCAACTACACCATCACCATCTAAGTCGGCAACTGCAGGAGTATATCTAGCATCAGCTGCAATAGCGCCTGATGTATAACTCCAAAGCTCGCTTCCATCTATTCCACTCAACGCTCTAACTACACCGTTAGATAAATCGGTTCCTTTGTAAGAAACAATAACAACGTCAGCAACATCATTATTATTAATAATATCATCGCCATTATCATCGTTTAACTGCGCTACTACAGGAGTAGAAATTACTTGGTTATGCTCAGGCATAAAGTCGCTAGAATTCCAACTCCACTTTTGTGCCATTTCAAATGGTGCAATAGGCTCAGCTAAAGCAGGTAGGTCACCATTAAATTCGCCACCTAGTAATGCCATAGAACCTTTAAAACTTTGGCCAATAATTGGCATTTTAGCCGTACCGTAAGCGCCTTTAATATCAGCGTAAGGGGCAAGTATTACACCCTCCCAACGGTTACCTTTAATATTAAGGTTTTGCGCATCAGGGAAGTTAAATACTGTTTTACTTGCGTGGCGGCGTAAATGCCAAAAACCTTTACCGCGTACATGTAAATCAGCACCACCTGTAATATTAAAAATTACAGTTGCATCGCTTGGTATGCCCCATACTTTAAAAGTATGCGCTTTCGCAAAATCACGGCCATCAATATTAAACACTTGCGTTGAAGAACTGCCGTCACCTTCTAGGTATAAACCACCCCATTTACGGTAAACTGTACCTGTTTGGCTTAACTGGTTTAACTCGGCGCTTAAATTTTTGTAGTATTGTTCTTGTTCATCAAAGTTAAATGGCATGGCCGATTCATCTTGGTTAGAAAGGATTTTAGAACCCCATTCCATACCCCAGCGTACACCCCAATGAATGTCAGTACCGCCACCGGCAATCATGCTACCTACATATTGGCGACCATATTTAAAATCGATAGTTGATTCACTAATTAAGTAATATTCTTCAGAGCTGTATGGGCGAGTGTAACCTACACTGTAACCTTGAAGATCGATTTCACCGGCAGCAATTGCGCCATCTGCACGGCCAAAGTTTGATTTAAAATCATTAAAAACAAATGCTGAAAAATTATTGGCTACGCCTAAGTCTGCAGCTAGTGTTGTAGAGCTGGCTAAAGAAAGTGCGATCACTGCACTTATCTTTTTAAATTTAAGTAATGAGTTAGTCATTTTTTCCCTCGAAAATGAAAAGTGCATTATAGGCACCAAGTTTATGTCATTTGTTTAATGAAAGTTAATTCATCAAGCGCTGGTGAACATTATATACACAAATAAAATCAAAAGGAACAAAAAACACTACGAAAGTACCAATTTCAGACCCCAAAAAAGGAACTGAAAATTAAAATCAATGACTTACAGTTCGTTTTAATAAAAAAACAATTTAAAAAAAACAAAAAAACACCGTAAAGGATTGCTAAATGTTAATTTTTAGTTAATATTTACATTTGGAAGAAAAGATCAACGATTTCACGTTAATCTTATCTTTTTGTCGTTAATCACTGAAGAGATATAGTAGAATTGTGTGAGGGGATAAGTGCCTTAAAATAGGTTTCTCAATATCAACCGTTAAACTTATTTTTTATTAAAAGATAGACAAACTTTGAATTTGTAACTAAGTAGCGCTTCCACATTCTGCCTGGTTCTTGAATTACCCTATATAGCCACTCTAAACCGGCTTTTTGCATCCACTGTGGTGCTCGCTTTACTTTTCCTGCTACAACATCGAACGTACCGCCAACACCCATTACAAAGTCTACACCAAGCTTATCTTGCCATTTATTAATAAAATTTTCTTTTTTTGGGGAGGTAATCGCAACAAATAATAACTTAGCGCCCGATTCGCGTATTTTAGTGACAACGGCCTCTTCATCATCCCAAAAGTAGCCATCGTTATAACCTGCTATGTTTAAATTTGGGTTCTGCGCTTTAACTTTGCTTACTGTTTTGCTAACCACCTCTTCGGTGGCACCGAGCAAAAACACAGGGAAGTCTCGCTTGGCGCTCATTGCTAACAATTCATGAAATAAGTCAACCCCTGCTACACGCTCTGGTACTTCGTGCCCTAAAAAACGCGCACCAAACACTACACCCATACCATCAATATTAATTACCTCACACGCTTTAACCGACTCAGCTAAAACAGGGTCTTTTTGCATATTTACTATTTTGGCTACATTAACCACAACATGCTGTAAAAACTGCTTTTGCTCAATTCTACTTTCAATAAAAAACACCGTCTCTTGCATGGTGGCAATATCCATTGGGGCTTTTAAAAATTCAATACGTTTCATTGTTGAGTCCGTTTTTTAATGTTGTTCAATAACTGCACTTTTAGCGCTGTTCATTTTTTGTCGATTAAAATAAGCAAACGAATAATATACCCATGCTTGTGTCCAACGCACATAGTCAACCTTATTGGTAAAGTACTTATTTTTTTGATAAATAAAACGCTGCTTTTTAGGCATATATAGGGTTTTAATAGCGCGGTTTATTACTTTTTCGGCCATCGTAAAGTCATCTGGCGTTTTACCTACTTTTAATAATGTAAAAACAGCTTGCGATACACTGTGCATATCGAGTGGGTAGCGATTATTATTGTAATATTTTGCAGTGCCATCTTGCTCAAATAGATGCGTTTTATAATAAGTAAGTCCTTTAGCAATTGCAGATTCAAACTCATCAGTTTGTAATTCATCACTCAGTAAGCGAAGTGCCTCTAGGTTATAACCGGTATGAAAGCCATCAATAAACTGATGATGATGACGAGCACCATATACCCATGAGCCATCAGCCCCCTGTTCGCTTACCGACTGCCTTGCTGCATTTAAAGCAAGCTGTTTGTAATGTTGGTTGTTAGTAAGTACAGCAACTTTTGCAACCCATGCAGCGCCCCAAAGACTAGCATTATGCACAAAGGCCGTTTCACCTGGTATGTAACCAAAAAACTGTCTACCATCACATTCTTTGTATAATGTTTTTACAATAAAATGCGCACTATCAATTGCAGTTTCTGAGTATTTTTTGTCTTTGGTGATTTCACCTAACGCATATAAAGCCTGAGCAACATAAATAGTAGTAATTACGTTTGGCTTACCTTTAGGTACAAAAAAAGCACGAGCATTCCAATCAAAGTGATAACCCCAACAGCTATGTTGCCAAATAGATTTATCACTTTGCTGGGTCAATAACCAATCAGCTAGCCCTATTGCTTCATTTAAATAAGTTTGCTCATTGGTTGCTTTATAGTCTTCCAATAAACCTAAAATAAACAAACCAATACCCTTAGGGTTACGCTTTTTAGGCACACCACATAATGGCCGCAAGTTTATAGCTAAACGTTTATGCAGCTGAATCCAAGCAAGCCCTACAATGCCTTGTTTAAATCGAGGAATTAATTCAAATAGTTTACTATTGAGCCCATCAAATGGATCCTGACCAGCGTATTCATATTTTTGTGCTAGTTTTAGTATTGTTTTTGCGCAATAAAAGCTGTCAGTCATAATCAAGCGGCCCCTGCTTTTCTAGTTAAGCTATCGTATATAGACTGTAGCTGAGGAAGAATTGCTTGTTGGGAGAAGTTGTTTTCAAACTTTGTCTTTCCAGACTTAGCTAATTGGGCATTTAGCTCTCTATCCTGTATTAGTTTAATTAATGCTTGTGCTAGGGCTTCAACATCACCTGCATTCACTAATAAACCATCTTTATCTGATTCAATTGCATCAGGGATACCTCCGGCATAGGTCGAGACAACGCAAACATTAGCAGACATAGCCTCGATGACCCCCATAGGGAAACCTTCGTTATAGCTAGGCAAACAGTATATATCAGCAGATCTTAAAACAGATAATTTCTTATCTCCACTGATCCACCCTAAGAACATAACCGAGTCTGAAATATCAAGTTCAGAAGCTAACGCTGTGAATTTTTCGATATCCCCATCACCAGCCAACTCTAATTTAGCATTTGGACATTTGGCTTTAACCTTTTTAAAAGCTCTAATTAAATCTCCAGCTCCTTTTCTTTCACCAATACGACCAAGGAAAACGACTTTTCCTATTTGAGAATCACTACCATTATTTGCAATAGGAATGACTGAGTTGTATAAAACTTGAAAATGCTCAGTTGATGGGAAGGTAACCGCTGCCCAGTCTAACCATTGCGTAGATAAGACAAGCACTTTATCTACCATCATGAACGTATTTCTAATATGCTGCTGTTTGTCATCTGAACATTCATTAGAATAAAAATCTCTAAACTCAGCACCATGCAAATGAAGTATTACTTTCACATTAAAAAACTTTAGTATTCTTACTATTAATGACTTACGACTATAACTTCCTCTTGATGCCATATGAATATGAGCAACTTCAATTTTATAGAGCAAAAGTAAAAAAATAATTTTAAAAATTGATAATAAGAAGAACAATTTCATCAAAAAATGACTAACACCAGACTTGTTCACAGAAACTAACTTAATATTATTTTCGTCAACAAACCCCATTTCAAAATAACTGTTAATAACGGTTGAGATTCCTCCTTGACCTTCACGTTTTGGCCCAACCATTAAATTAATTCTTTTCTTCATTTTAATCCTTAATTTTACAAATAGCTTGTCGCATTTTACCATTTTTAGTCCGTTGTATGCTGTCCACAACTTCAACGGTTACAGCTATGCTCTGACCTAAACGCTCTTTAGTATTTTCAACTAGAATGTTACGCTCTTTTTCGTTAAAAACAGCTGTATCTACCATAACAAAGATATGAACAGCTCCTTTTTTTTGTTGATAAAACTGGCAAGCAATTAACCCTGCAACCCCTTTTGGTATATGGTTTAATATGTGAATTTTCTGATTATCTTCTGCGACTAAATAGTCGCCAACTCTACCTTCAATTTTTTCTATAATAGGGAAAACTCTGCCACAGGGACATGACTCTTCACTAGATAAATAAACATAGTCACCTGTTTTATATCTTATTAAAGGGAAGTAATGATTATTAAAATTAGTACCAATAATTTCATGTCGTCCTGACGCATCAACGGGCATTAATTCTACATGGGAATAATCGGTTAAGAGATGGTATCTTCCATGTTCACACTGGCCTATCGCAGCTACTCGCTCAAATAAACCATACCAGTCAAATACTTTACAGCTAAACCGAGTCTCAATTAAGTGACGATCTTCTTCAGATAAAGACTCAGAAGATGTGAGGATTGATTTTATTTTACTTGGGTAGTAACTATCAATAGACTCTAAGTACCTTGCTAATGCAACGATCGAAGATGGATATGCCTGTATAACTTCTACACCAAAATCGACCATAGCTTTAATATAATCAGGTATTGTAATAGCAGAAATATGAAAAGAAGATAACAAAATCATATCTTCAAAATAAGAATAACGCCAAAATGGAGATTGCTTTTGAGCAAAGGGCACAACCATATCCCCACGGATCCATGCTCTTTTATCACCCTTTTTATAGCCAGCCCACTCTCGCTGTCTATCAAAAAAAGCCTGCTCTCTATTCACTGCAATGAGGTCTTGATATATATTAAGAGGGCTCCCTGTTGTACCGCTTGTTGCCCCACTGATCACTACTTTTGGCTTAACATCTGAAATAAAAGCGTTAGGATTATTGCGAACCACGCTCTTATCTATAACAGGAAAGCTATTAATAGATTTATCTTTTAATGCTTGCTCCTTATAAAAATCAACATTCTTTAGAGCATTATCAATACACGATTCGAGCATTGCGTCTGAATAAGATTGTAAATTATCCGCCGAACGCTCATTTCTATGAATATTGTGAAGAGTCTCTTCTGAAAAATTATTTCTTTTTAGTTTAACTCGAATAAATCCACGTATTGTTAAAATACTATTTTGGATAAATATTGGTGCTAGCTTATATATTTTGCTGTTTAACATTCCACTAAGTCCATTTTTTCAGTGTATTCTTTAAGCGTCATAAAACTATTGAATTGCGAAAGTACTTTTGAAAATGGGCTAAATAAGCTCAAATCCTTAGGATGTGCAATTAGTACTAGCGGGTAGTTAGGGTCTTGTACACGTCTTTGTTTAATTGCAACTTTAAAACGAGTAATTTCCATAGAACTAGATAAACACATATCAAAATTACTATTTTTAAGCATTTCAGTATTTTGAGCGCTTTTATCTTCTCTATTATGAGAATATGGTACGTTTTTATATTGGCGATTTTTAATGGTAGAAAATACTCTAGCCCAGCTAAATCGTTGTAGTTTATTAACACTGATTGTCAATAATGGTAGCTCAAGCAATCTTCTAACGGATTTTTTATCACTTGGTATAATTATTGAGTCATCACAATGCCAATAAGGAAGGTTACTAGGCGCCATTGTGAAATCATAATTAGAGAGGCTGTTAGAAAAAAAACCAGGGCAAACTGAAGAGTCGCAGTAAATATTATTATCTAACAGTGCATTTACACTTTCATATGAATTACCTACGTTATAACCGCCTGCACGAAAAGCAGAACAATTATAATTTGGGTCTACTTCTCTAACACGCTTTTCAAGCATTTCTTTACCTAAAGCTAGAAGTTCATATTTTCCAGGTGACCCCTTAGTTGAACGCTCAGGAAGATCAGAAAAGCTCCACCATTGATGGTTTAATTTCCACTGCCCGTTAACATACTCGGCATTGTACCATTGCGGATGTAAGTGAAGCTGAATATCATGGCCTTGCTTTATTAGCTCAGCAATTTGCTTTTCAATTGCAACTGCCTCCTTGTATTCATTACTCTCTTCTGGATATAACTCTTTTAAGCCTATCAGCTTTTCAACTTCTAGTATTTCAATAAAAAAAGTAGCCTTGGTGCCAAATTTATCGAACGCTTTCAACATTTTATAAGTAGGGTCGATTAAATGTTTAAAAACACATCCCTTACCACTTCCAAATAACTCATAGTCAATTGTTATAATATTAGTCATTAGTTTCCCTTGAAAGCTCATACCTTTTGCCAAGTATCATTAAAGTTTTAACTTCTGATACCTGTTTAAACCCAGTTTTAGTGAAAGAGGCTATTGATGATAGATTTTGAGCATTTATAGAAGTTACAATTTTAGATACTCCCTTTGCTTTACATTTCTCAATTGCAAAAAATATCATTGCTTTATTTATACCTTTACCTCTGTGCTTTTTATCAACAAAAACAGGGCCAATCCATGCAGAGTTATTAGCACTAAGTAAAACCTCTCCGAATCCAGCGATTTCCTTTTTACCAAAGGATAAAAAAGTGAAACCTGCCACTTCATCATTTACCTTTGCAACAAAGCATTCACCACCACCTTCAAAGCTATTTGCAACATCCGCTTTTGATAAATGCAAAATCCCTATTGGTTTATCTATATCTTTTAAATCCACTGTTTTCAGTTTTTCAAATTCAAGTTCTGAGATGTTTAATTCAAAACCTAATGTACTTGTTTTTCTATAAAAAAAACCTGTTACTTTTTTCAAGAACATTATAAAAACATTGTAGAAGCCGTCAGTCTTACATCGTTTTAAAACCTTAATAATCATTTTTTTACCTGCATAAAAAATGGTTTTAAATCTTTTAAATCGAATATATCAGTACTATTTGATCTAAAAATTGATAAGTTATCTTTAAAGTACTTTTTAAATGATTTAGTTTTGGTAAATAAGATCATACAAGATTGAATATCTCGCAAAAACGATGACCATTTTATGGTTGTGTTTAAACGCTCTCCCTCTTCAGCCTTTCCATAGAGCAACTTAAAGGGGGTAATATATTTGCTACCTATCGCACTCATTAAGCCGCATGGCCTTGAGTTTGCTTCAATTAAAAAATATGTTCCTGTTTGATCGCATTCTTTAAACTCTACTTCGATTAAACCGACATAATTAGAACTTTTTAAGAGTTCAACTATCGGTCTGTATATAGAATCCATAAAAGCAGTGGGAGCTTCAAACTCTTCTACATAAGAACCAAAACCGTTTTTAGATATTCGGCACTTTCTAGTCAAAAGGTATGCTACATGCTCACTTGAAATTGAAAGTTGTAGCGATATGTTAGAATCCTCTGCTCCACTAATATAATCTTGAAAAATTAGATATTGGAGTGTGTTTTTGCTCACACTTGTATAAAAGTGCTGAAAATCACTAAAGCAATTAAAAACTTTTGTTTTAAAGTTAGCGTCACTAGTACTATGTAATACGTCCTGATTCCATTTAACCAAAATTGGATTTGGTAATTCACCATTTTCATATAAGGTAGTCGGTTCGTAGCTTTTTGGATATTTAATGCCTATTTCTTTAAAAAAATTGTAAGTTGAATCTTTATGGGCAAAGAGTTTTATTAGCTCGAATGGTTTAGGATATATGTCATACAATGAACTTAATTCTTTTCCATAGTCAACAATAGCCTGCAACTCTTTACCGCCACAGATGTGCATTTCATTGAAATCACGATTCAGCAATTTTAGTTTTTTTATAAATTCTTGAGGGTCCTTAACACATAGCTTTTCACCATACTTCGAATGAAATGCAATTTTCTCATCTAAAGAAACCAACAATACTTTTTCACCTTGCCTTGCTAATAGCCGAAGAACATAAAGAGCTTGGGGCCCAGAACCTAAAATTATTGCACTCACTAATGACCTCTTACTTATTCTTAAAAATTATTAAATCACTTATCAAAAAAACTTTAATAGCGAATTTGTAATATATAAATCACTTAACCCCAACCTTTTTATCATCAGTCGCTTTAGTGGAATAAACCAAATATAAACAAGAAATAAAAAATAGAAGTACGGGGGTTTTTGTTGCTAGTGCGTTATTGGTAACCGAAGCCCCTAATAAAACAAACAATGCTACTTTTAATTGTGTTGGACCATTGAGAGCCAATTTCCCAGCAGTGCTAAAACAAGCAATTAAAAGTAAAACCGTTGAAATTAATCCAAAACTCACAATCCAGCCAACGATATAATTTTCTATCGTATTGATACCAATATAAAATTCAATATTCTGCATGATCGAGGCTGGTGCGCCAAGAAGCCACTCGCTAAAACTCAATTGTTCTAAAATAATAAACACATCAAATCTAGCCTGAGCACTAGAGTCAACATGTAACTTATTTAAGATACGTGCTCCAATTGGAGTCAAAGTTATTATTAATACAGTGAAAATAGATGCAAAAAAAGCGAGCGCTTGTATTACTGCAAAGCGCATTTTAGATACTCTAAAACCGTTAGACACAAATGATGGGATTTTAGGCATTACAAATAAGAACATGCCTAGCAGAAATATCCCAGTAGCTCCCCTTCCACCAAAAGCAAATAGTGCTAACGTAACTACAGTAAAGTAGATTAAATAAGGAATTCGCGTATAGCTCATTAGTAAAGGTGCCAATGCAGCAGTAATCAACGCGTTATTAAGTGGATGAGTCAGTAAAGCAACAGATCTGAAATAACTAAAACTAGAGAACTGAACAGATATCAGTGAACTACCAAGCATAAACTCTAAAATAGCTATAACTGAATTTATGAATAATAAGTATGCAAGCAACGTTAATAGTTTATTTTTATGAGTGGTACCCAACTGACTCAATAAATATAGAGCTAAAAGCGGGGCTACCATAGTATCGACCAAGTAAGCCATCCCCGACGTACCAAATCTAACTAAGCCGTATAATATAACAAGTACAATACACAAAAAACTTATTAGCCATGATGCTCTAAGCTCTCTTAGGTTAGTTAAAGGCACATTAATACCTCTTCTAAGCGTAAAAATAGCAACGGTCATCATTAATATATACGTCGAAATATGTATTTTAACTAACGGATTTCCGCCTTCTGATACGTATTTTATACCTACGTTTTCTAGTAAATAGCCGCCAAAAATAAAAGCAGACAAAAAAGTGAACACCATTACTTTATAAATATTTTCACTTTTCATTTATTTATTACCCATGCTTTACATTTTTTATAATTTAGTAAGGCAAGCACACATGAGAAAATACTCACACCAATAACGACATCAATAATAATATTGACGATGGGTATATTAATTATCACAAAGTGATAAACACGTAACTCTGGTAGGAATATAGCCATACATACAGTTGAAAGTATAATTTTATATACCTGCGACGGTACAGTGTATTTATACCCTTTCCTTAGTGATAACCATAGGCTCATAACCAATGCGATAATATTAGCAATTAAAAAAGCACTCGCTGCACCTATCAAACCAAAAGGAGGAATCAAAGTAACTAATAATGATAGGTTTAATATTAATGAAAAAACACTGATTTTTGGCAGGTATTTAGTGTTTAAAGAGAACTGTAAACCATGGTCTATATAATGTCCCTTCAAATTTAAAACAAACACCCCCGCACATAAAATATAAATAACAGTAGAACCTTGTGATAAATACTCTTCACTAAGCAATAGGTGCGTTATAGGCTCGGCTAAAATACAAAACCCAACTAAAGCAGGCACTGAAATTAAACATAACAAAGTTAAATATTCACCATGGGCTTTGTACAAAGCGGCTTTATTGTTTATTTTTTTTGTTAATTCAGGAAAACCGGGTAATGCAACAACCATAAAAATAAGTGCACCTATTCCTAATAAAATATTTGATATAGCGGCATAAATACCTGTTTGTGCTAAATCTAATGAGTCGGCAATAAAGTAACGATCTAAACGACTTGATATTGCTGCAACTAAGCCACTGGCCATAAGAGGTAAGCCATAAGAGAAAATAGCCTGAGCATCTGCAGTCTTAAGTTTATTAATACTGATTTTAAGCGGTTTAAAAACAACTAAACCTGCAGCTATGTAGCTCAAAGCAAGGGCTGATAACGCAGAAAGGATATTAGGAGAGTAAGCTAGCAAGCTGCCTGTAATTAATACAGCCATAATAGATTGAGTAAGTACGGCAATTCTATATTGGTTTAAACGCTCCATTATACGGGCTAATTCAAGATAGAACTGATAGAGAGCTTTAGTTAAAAAAACTAAAAAGGTAGCTAAAAACGTAGATAAGGTTAATAAGCCTGTTAAATATAACCCTAAACTAACTAGTGCTAATGCTGGCAATGTGCAGCAAAAAATAATTGAGCAGGCAATCGCTGCAAAATTATTATGTTCGTCTGTTTTTTTACTAGGAAGTAAACGCAGCATGCTAGAGTTAATCCATTGGGCAGCTACCGCCCTTACAACTTCAACCGTTAATAGCATTAATGCCAACATTCCGTATTCTGTTGTAGTTAATAACTTGGTATGAATACTAATTAATGCAAAAACACTAATTGCAGCAAAAACTTGCACTGGAGCATATTTTAGTAATGCATTAAACATTATTGTTCTCGCTCAGCCTTAAAAACAAGCTCATTATAAACGGCCTTATATTGCTTAATTATCTGTGAAGTATTAAATAACTCTTTTAACTTTTTCACAGATAATTCTCTATCGAAGTTATTTAAGTTTGCTGTAATTTCATCAACTGTTGTTGACTCTGTTATATACAAAACACCGATTGATTGAAAAAACTCTTTTTGCTCAGCGAGTATGCCTACTTCAGTACAAAGTAAAGGAAGCCCCGTAGCTAAAATTTCAAGCGGAACTAAGCCAAATGTTTCTTCTTTCGAAGTAAAAATGCCACAATTAGCATTATTATAAAGCTCAATTAATTCGTATTTGTTTTTTCTGCCTAAAAAGGCAACTGAGCTCTCTAATTGTAACGCTTCAATTTTACGCTCAAGTTGTTGTGCATATTCTTTGTTCGACTTAGACCCCACTATATCTAAACGGCATGCAATACCGTTTTGATTAAGCATATGGACGATGTCTATAGATTGCTCAATATTCTTTTTAGGATTAATTAAGGCACACGTTATAAACTTTATTTCCTGAGGGAGCTCAATTAATTGACTTTGTTTGGAGCTATTAAAAAAGCTGTCATCTATCGGGTTATAAATTATGTTTGCTTTAATATTATTTTTAGCGAGTTCTTGTTTTAAAATGTCACCAACAACAAACTTTTTATCACCTAAATGCCGAGTAAACTTAGGAATTATTTTTTCATATAAAAAATTATTAAAAAACCCAAAGTTATGACGCCCAATTTTTTTATAACTATGAACAGTGACAACCGATTTCCCCCTAAAACCACTGCCAATTAATACACTCCAAAAATGGGTATGTACTAAGTCAGGATTCAAAATTTTTAACAACTTGCGAATATGCCAATTTTGCCAAATAATGCCAGGAATTTTAAATTTTGATTGCTTACTTGATGCAGGCAGCCAAACAAAATCAACATTATCTGATAGACGAATAACATCACCAGAGAAAGGGGTTTTACTCTGTGGGTCGAGCCCAATAATGGTAAACCTAAAGTTAGCGTCATCATGGTTAACCAAATATTCTGCAAACATTTGGCATACACTATCTACGCCGCCACAATTGTTATTGCCCCAGTCGTAAGTTGAAAGGGGCATAATTAAAGCGATATGTTTTTTAGGCATTATATTTATTCATAATGTATCGGCCAGGATCATTTTGGTTGACTACTCGAGAAGGGTTACCAACAGACGTAGAATTTTCAGGTATATCCTTAATAACCACAGAGCCAGCACCAATAGTGACGTTATTTCCTATGACAACATTTTCGACTATGCAAACCATAGGACCTATATACACGTTATCTGCAATAGAGGCAGCTTTCCCATGGTTACTTCCAATATTTACAAATTGACTAATATTGCAGTTGGCTCCAATTTCAACTGTTGGACTTAAAACTATTCCAGTAGCATGACCTAAATTGAGCCCAGGACCAATTTTTGCTTCTTTAGGTATTTGTATTTGATACCTAATAGATAAGGTTAAATGCATAAGCCTTGCTAATGTCCTAATCAATAGGTTATTCGACTGAGTTAGCCTCCACCAAAAAGTGTACTTAAAAGAACGGTTATTATTGATTAAGTTTTTTATTAATAATTTATGGGAGTACCTTGCGGTACTCCGATACAAATCACATTTTATAAGCTCAAAAGGAGTCATAAATGTTAGCCTTACAAAATACCGCGAGTATCAATAACAACTTTTGATGCAAACTCTGTTTTATCTGCAGCTTTAAATTGTTTATGATCAACTAGTACTACAACGACATTTGCTTGCTCTAGTGCGCTTTCTAACGACACTAAACTAACATTTTTATCTGCAAGGTTAGCTGGTAGCTCTGCAATATTTGGCTCTACCGCAAGTATTTCACCAATATTTTTTGCTGCTAATTCTTCAACAATATTTAATGCCGGACTCTCACGAAGGTCGTCAATATCTGCTTTAAATGAAAGGCCTAGGCATGCAATTACTGGGCGTTTAAATTCATCAGCGGCTTTTGCTACTTTTTCAATTACGTAGAATGGTTTTGCGTCGTTAGTTAAGCGTGCTTGTTTAATTATTTTTGCTTCGTCTGGGCAGCTTGCAACAATAAACCAAGGGTCAACCGCAATACAGTGGCCGCCAACACCTGGGCCTGGGTTTAAAATATTTACACGCGGGTGACGATTAGCAAGCTTAATAAGCTCCCATACATTAATTTTTAATTTGTCACAAATGACCGACAATTCATTGGCAAAGGCAATGTTTACATCGCGAAATGAGTTTTCGGTTAACTTAGCCATTTCAGCAGTACGAGCATTGGTAATAATACACTCGCCGCGCACGAAAGTTTCGTATAACTTAACCGCTTTTTCGCTACATGCTTTGCTCATACCACCTATAACGCGGTCGTTTGATACCAGCTCTTGTAATACATAACCAGGTAATACACGCTCAGGGCAATGCGCAATGTTAATGTCGGCGGCATCGCCTTTATCTTGTGGGAACGTTAAGTCAGGACGCGCTTCACTTAACCAAGCGGCTAGTTGCTCTGTTGCACCTACGGGTGAGGTGCTTTCTAAAATAACTAAGTTACCTTTTTCAAGCACTGGGGCAATCATTTTTGCAGCCGATTCAATATAGCTTAAGTCGGCACTGTGGTTACCACTTTCGCTGTGAATAAATGGTGTAGGTACAGCTACCATAAACGCGTCGGCTTTTTCTGGCGTTGTAGTCGCTCTTAAATTACCAGTAGATACTACGCCACGAACTATTATGTCGAGATCAGGCTCTACTATGTGTATTTCACCGGCATTAATGGTATTAACTGCTTTTTCGCTTACGTCTAAACCAATTACTTTCATACCACGCGATGCAATAACCGCTGCAGTTGGTAAACCTATATAGCCTAAACCAACAACTGAAACTGTTTTAATTGTCATTACTAAATCCTTGAAAAAGTTTTAAACTTTATTTTAACCTTTAAAGTGTTGCTTAATTTTTGCCACAATGCGCTCACACGCTTTACCATCACCATAAGGGTTATGTGCACGGCTCATTGATTGATATTCTTGAGCATTTGTTAGTAAGTTATTTACTTCACTCACAATACGAGCTTTATCTGTACCCACTAGTTTAACTGTACCTGCTTCTACCGCTTCTGGGCGTTCTGTAGTATCACGCATAACAAGCACAGGCTTACCTAGGCTTGGCGCTTCTTCTTGAACACCACCTGAGTCGGTTACTATTATGTGAGCCTGATTCATTAAGTACACAAATGGTAGGTAGTCTTGCGGCTCGATTAAATGCACATTATCAACATTTTTTAATATGCGGTTTACCGGTTCGCGTACATTAGGATTTAAATGCATTGGGTATAAAATTTGTGTACCTGGGTGCGCGGTTGCAATTTCTACTAACGCCTCACAAATTCGCTCAAAACCGCCACCAAAACTCTCACGGCGGTGCCCTGTTACTAAAATAAGTTTTTTAGTTTCATCGAGCTCTGGAAACTTAGCTTTTAGAGTTGAAATTAAAGCGGTATCAGTTTTTACCTTATCAACCACTTGTAGTAATGCATCAATAACGGTGTTACCAGTAACTAGAATATCGTCAGCATTTACTGCTTCGTTGAGTAAGTTTTGCTGTGATGTTTGCGTTGGTGCAAAGTGTAACTTTGTAATAGCGCCAGTGAGTTTACGGTTACCCTCTTCCGGCCATGGTGAACTTAAGTTACCTGTGCGCAAACCCGCTTCTACGTGCCCTACTGGAATTTGCTGATAAAACGCAGCTAAGCTTGCAGATAAAGTCGTACTTGTATCGCCATGAACAAGCACTAAATCTGGTTTAAACTCTTCAAGAATAGATTTTAAACCTAACAAAATATTTGTTGTTACATCGTATAAGCTTTGACCCGGCTTCATAATATTTAAATCGTAATCTGGTACAATTTCAAACAACTCTAAAACTTGGTCAAGCATTTCACGATGCTGTGCAGTAACACATACTTTTGCGTCAATACCTTCTGCTGCATTTAGTGCTTTAACAAGTGGCGCCATTTTTATTGCTTCAGGTCGCGTACCAAAAATACTTAATACTTTAATAGCCATGATTTCCCTTAATTTTTTACTAACCGGTTTTGCATAACTTTATGCATTTGCCATTAATTGCTTAACGCGCTTTGTAAATTCTTCACCCATTAGGCTTGATTGCATTGCGTATTCTACGTTTGCAAGCATGTAACCTAATTTTGAGCCGCAGTCGTGTGACTTACCCTTTAGATGGTACGCTTCAATTGTTTCAAGATGACGTAACTGCAGTAATGCATCTGTTAATTGTATTTCGCCGCCAGCCCCTGGAGGCGTAAACTCGAGTAAATCCCAAATAGCGGGTGATACAACATAGCGCCCTGTTATGGCTAAATTACTGGGTGCTTCGTCATTGTTTGGCTTTTCAACCATGTTGGTTATGGTTGCATTTTCGCCAGGCGCAATATTTTTACCTGCCAAATCAACCACACCATAGTTGTGCACTTCCTCATGAGGGACTGGTTCAACCATAATTTGATTATGTTGAGTGCCTTCAAATTGGGCGATCATTTGCGCTAGGTTATCAACCTTAAGATTTGACTTATATTGATCGATAATTACATCGGGCAATAAAATAGCAAAAGGGTTGTTGCCTATAATTGGACGTGTTTCAAGTATTGCATGGCCTAAACCTAATGGCGCCGATTGACGAACCGATATAATGCTTACATCACGCGGGATTATTGAACGCACCTCTTCTAATAGGCTGCGTTTTACGCGCGCTTCTAGAGTAGCTTCTAGCTCAAAACTGGTATCAAAATGATTTTCTATTGCGTTTTTAGAAGCATGAGTAACCAGTACAATTTCTTTAATACCGGCTTTTACGGCTTCGTTTACAACGTATTGAATGAGAGGTTTGTCGACTAGTGGAAGCATTTCCTTTGGTGTTGCTTTGGTAGCGGGTAACATACGGGTACCCAAGCCTGCAACAGGCAAGACTGCTTTTAATACTTTCACTTCAATTCCTTTTATAGTTACTTTTGGTTATAACGTAGCTATTAATAAAATACCGCTGCGAGTAGCGAGTTTTAAATACTACTAACCATATGGGCGGGTATTATACACAACACAAATAATCGCTCAATATAAAAAGCAGCCTTTTTGATTGTTTTAGGTTAACTTTTTGTTAACAGTTTATTTTTGCTTTTTTTGTAATCTATCAATTTACTTTCAATGGGAATATAATGGCTTTGTTAACATTTTAGGGATGGGCTTTGTGCGCGTTGGAATTTGCATCATTATATTAGTGTCTTTTTTTGCTTGTGCACAAGACATGCTTTTGCATCTGCGAAATAGCGATATAATAAGCCGTGCCAAACAGTTTTACGGCGATGCAGGCCACCAACGAATAAAAACGTGGCTGAGTTTTATAGATGACTCCGCCGATAAGAGCGAATGGCAAAAAATTCATTTAGTTAATGATTTTTTTAATAAGCATATAAAGTACAAAACCGATGACGAACTTTGGCAAAAAAAAGATTACTGGGCCACCCCTCTAGAAAGCCTAGGTGTGGGCATGGGTGACTGTGAAGATTATGTTATTGCTAAATATTTTACTTTAATCGCTTTAGGTATCCCCGAAGATAAAATACGCTTTATGTATGTACGCCAGCGTACGGTTAATCAACCACACATGGTGCTTATATACTTTGAACAACCAAACCAAATACCGCTGGTGCTTGATAACTTTAATACAAAATTAGTGCCTGCAAGCAATCGGGGCGATTTAAAACCTATATACAGTTTTAATGGCCAAGGTTTATGGTTAGCCAAATCGAAAGGGTTAGGTAATAAGGTTAAAAATAGTCGTGGCGTTTCTGCTTGGAACACTATGCTTGAACGAATTGAACAAGGTGAGCTTGCCCCCGCCGCCAGTAACAATAAAGGAACTAGTAGTTATGTCTCGAATATTTAAATATGGATTGAGTTTAAAAACTCAAGTATATGGCTTGATCATATTAATTTCGGTTATTTCATTTTGTGTACGCGTTATTACCGATGTGGATACAACCCGTAATTATTTACAAACGCAAATGGCCAGCCATGCGCAAGACACCGCTACCAGTTTAGGGCTTTCTATATCTCCTTATTTAGAAGGCGACAGCCTAATGATTGCCGAAACTATGGCAACCGCTATTTTTGACTCTGGTTATTACAGCCAAATTAAATTTACCGATGTGCAAAATAATATAGTGTTTGAGTTACAAAACCCTAAACGCGTTGAATCTGTTCCTGGTTGGTTTATTAGTGCTGTTGAACTGAGTGCACCTACTATGCATTCTGAAATAAACAATGGTTGGATGATGGCAGGCACACTTGATGTAACCAGCCATACTGGGCAATCTTACCTTACATTGTGGCAACACACACTCCGCAGCTTATATAGCTCATTTTTGCTATTAGCAGCATCGCTGGCTATTGCATTTTTAATTTTACGCGCAGTATTTAAGCCGTTAAAAGCAGTAGAAGACCAAGCCACTTTAGTGACTCGAAAACGCTTTACCTTAAATAAAGAAATACCAGTAGCACGGGAGCTTCGCACAGTAACCCAAGCCATAAATAATATGGTTATAAACTTACAAAGTACCTTTGATTCGCTGACCAAACAAACACAAGCGCTTACTGAAGAAGTTTATATAGATTCGTTAACGGGGTTGGGTAACCGTAAGTCGTTTGAAAACCACTTTAATTCTGTTGTAAATAATATTACTGACGATACGCCAATTACTGCAATGATGCTTACCCTACCCTCGTTAAATAATATTAACCAAGTGGTAAGCTACCAAGATGGTGATCAGCATGTACTTGATGCCGCTAAAATACTTAAGCATGTTGCCGATGAGTTACCAAATTCAACTATATTTAGGCTTAACGGGGGTACGTTTGTTTTACTGGCCCCGTATGACGTTTTATTTTTAAATAAAGCCCGCCTAGACCTCATTGATAATTTAAGTCAAAAAGAAAACAGCTTACATATAAACGGTTACGCTAATTTAGCGATTGTTGCTGTTGAGCAAGGAACGAGTTTAGGTGAAGTGTTATCGCTACTTGATACCGGTTGCACTATAGGTGAAGACACTACGTTTGATAAAAACGATAAAGAGTCATTATTTAGTGTTAACCAATGGCGTACCTTAATTAAGTCGATTATAAATGCTGGCGAAGTGAGTTTTTCGGTGCAACCTGTTAAACAAGCTAATAAAACTGATTCTCAGTGTTACTTTGAGGTATTTGCACACTTTATTCATGAAGGTGAAAAGGTAAATAATGGTCACTTATTTGCGATGGCTGAAAAATTAAATTTAACCGAAGAACTCGATAAAAAAATTATACGTAGCTTTGTAGATGTAAAAGAGCACTACCCTAATGATGTGTTTGCGTTGAATATTAGTAAAGCATCATTGTATTCAGCCGACTTTATACAATGGCTTACCCTTTACTCGCACACTAAACCGGTAATTAAAACAAACTTAGTGTTTGAACTACATGAAATTGGTTTGCTTTATAACGTGCATGTTGCGTCTTTACATATAGATGCAATTAAAGAGCTGGGTATTAATGTGTGTATTGAACACTTTGGTACTAGCTTAACGTCGTTTAGGTATTTACAAGGTCTTGATATTGAGTACGTTAAAATTGATGGTAGTTACATTCAAGATTTGGTAACTAACCCGCAAAGTCAATTTTATATTCAAACAGTTAATAATATTTGTCATGGCTTTGGTATTAAAGTTTTAGCCTGTTTAATTGAAAAAACCGAGACTTTAGAAATACTTGAATACCTAGGATGTGATGGGGTACAAGGTAATTTAATATTACCACCATCAAAAATTATTAAATCTAATGAAAATGGCGTAAATAAAGAGTTTACTTTTTGCACCGATGCGCTAAAATTTTGCAATTAGTACTCAACCAAGGGACGAGAAATGAAAAAATTAATTTTAGCTGGCTTAGTAGCTAGTGCGTCTGCTCTAACTGCTTTGCCAACCTATGCACAAACGGATAATAATGCTGTGGTTCAAGAAGTGAGCATAAATAGCATTATTGATATTCTTAATAACGTAACAGCAGATACTACGCCAGAGCAATTACGCGAAGATTTAGTAGAAGCGATTAAACGTATTTGTAAAAATAAAGAAAAAATCAAGCTAGACGAAAAACTGCTTAATGGCGCTTGTGGCGCTGCTGATATAGATGCAATGGTTGCTGCTGTTGTGGCACGTTTTGGTGCAGACAATCCATTAATTTCTGACTTTTTAGCTGCTCTTTCAGCTGCTGGTTTAGATACTGATGCAATCACCCTAGCAGCAATTACCGCAGGTGTTGATGCAACAACCGCTTCTGAAGCAACTGCTGCAGGTCCTGGTGCAGGTCAGCCTGCTCCGCCAGTAGGCAGCTTACCAACATTACCAACACCTCCAGGTTCTGGTGGTACAGGCGGTGATAACGGTATATCTGAAGTCGGTAACTAGTTTTTACTATTAGTATATTCAAACGCAGCCAATTGGCTGCGTTTTTACTTTGTTTGAGTTTATTTTGAATCGTTTTATATTTTTTCTTATTTGTCTGATCCTTTTTTTGCTTCCCCTTCCTTTAGGTAGTTATAGGCCTTGGGCAATTTTAGCTATTGGTATTTTAACTAGCTTTACCTTTATTACTCACTTGGCAAACAGTGTTTTAAATAACCACCAAGCACTTTTCCCTCCTCGATATACTTGGCCGTTATTTACTGCCTTAGGCATTGTTGCTTTAGTGTGCGGGGTCCAGTTATTTGGCGTAAGTATTGATGCTTTTCAAACAAAACAAATGTTATTAAAAACCAGTTTTTTAATAATGTTGAGCTGGTTAATATTTAATTACTGTAATAATGTAAATCGTATTAAAAAATTAATTTACGCCGTCATTTGCGCCGGTGTTTTTCAGGCTTTGTATGCTAGTTACTTAAACTTATCGCCCGATATTGTTAGCCCTTTATTTGGCTACAAACACACCGACAGAGCTATTGGTACTTTTACCTATTCTAACTTTTTAGCTAACTATTTAGCGCTGTGCTTATGCTTAGGCATTGGTGTTTTAATTAGCGAACTAAAACGCACTAACAGCGGCTACAAGCCTACTTTAAAACAAACCTTACGTGCTTGGGCTGAGATTATATTAAGCTCTAAAATAATTTTGCGTATATCGCTAATTATTATAATTGTGGCGCTTATTTTAACCCGTAGTCGCATGGGTAATTCGGCCTTTTTTATCGCCTTAATTATAGTGAGCTTACTGGCGCTGTTTGTTTATAAACAAAAGCCTAAGGCATTTAAATTGCTGATTGTAAGCTTTTTTATTATCGATTTAATCATCATTGGTGCCATTTTCGATGTAGAAAAGGTAAAACAACGTATTAGCGAAACCAGTTTACAATCGGAAACTCGCGATGAAGTTGTACGCGACTCAATCCCGCTGATTTTAGATAACCCGTTATTAGGCTCGGGCGGCGGTACTTTTTACACTGCGTTTCCCGCGTATCAGTCTGAGCCCTACTCTGGTTATTACGACAACGCGCATAACGATTATGTACAATTTGCAGTTGAGCTGGGTATTCCTGCAACGGCGTTATTGGGGCTGTTAGTGGTTTATTGTTTATGGTTATGTATTAATACTATGCGAACGCGCAAAACGCCCCTTTATCAGGGTGTGGCGTTTGGTTGTGCTACAGCTATTGTGGCAATGATGCTGCATTCGTCGGTTGATTATTCGCTACAGGCGGGGGCTAATTCGATGTTGTTTATAGTAGTGTTATGTTTAGCTTTATTAACCAATAAGTTGCCAGCACCAAAACGGATTAAAAAACGGCGAAGTGAAAGTTAACGGGCTGCGGGGAGCGAGTCACGAGCTGTATCCTAACATCTTTTTGGCCTTCTCATTTGCTCCTCATTCACTTCTCTCAGTGCAATAAGATCTTTAAGAAAAGTATGCACAAAGAGGGCTAAGAGACGCTGCGCTTTTAAAGGTTAAAGTCGAAAGTTACCGGGCTGCGGGGAGCGAGTCACGAGCTGTATCCTAACATCTTTTTGGCCTTCTCATTTACTCCTCATTCTCTTCTCTCAGTGCAATAAGATCTTTAAGAAAATTATTCACAAAGAGTGCTAGGAGTCGCTGTGCTTTTAGAGGCAGTAACAAAACAATTAATCACTTTGGTTAGTAGCTTTATTTTCTCATTTACTCCTTATTATCTTCTCTTAGTTCAATTAGATCTTTAAGAAAAGTATGCACAAAGAGGGTTAAGAGGTGCTGCGCTTTTAGTTATTTAGCCCGCAACTCGAAGCCCGTCGCCCGTCGCTCACGACATTAAAAAATACCGCGACATGAAGTCGCTGCTACAAGTCGGCAATAATATCGACCTGATACCTAGCACCTAAAACCTATCGCCTGTTCCAATTTACTGCTCTTCTAAATCAAATTCGGTGGTGTGGCCGTCGCCGTGTATGAGCTGGTAGCGGTCTAAATTACCGCCTTTGAGGGTAACCAAACTAATAGCCGAATCACTTACTAGGTACTTTTGCCCTTTGCCTTTAGTTTGGTGTTTGTCGACTTCCATGTGCCAGCGTTTGGTAAAAAAGTTAAGCGGACTTTTAGGGCCATATAAAATGGAGTCGAGCTTATCAAGCACATTTATTAGCTTACGCGGGAACTCGTTTTTAATGCCACTAGCTGTGAGCTGCCAAATTCTGTTGGGGTGATCGCCAAAACGCTTTTGCACTGAAAAACAAAACGAATAATGCACGTCGCCTGATAAAATCAGCGTTTCATTTGGAGTGTCGGTACGTCTAAATGTGTCGAGCAATTTTTTAGCTGAGCCTTCGTGCGCCATCCAGTTTTCTACATCAACCATAAGCGGTTGCCCACACATGTTAAACACCGCTTGAATTGCCTCTATTGATTTAACCCCAAACACCGGAGCGGGCGATACAATAATGACTTGGTCATGGCTGAGTAGGCTTTCTTCAAGCTCAGTGAGACGCTCCCAATCTAACAAGCCTGAGGGTTCATTAAAGTTCTGCTCGTTACGCCAGCGGTGTGTTCGGGTATCAAGCACCACCACTTTAGGAATAGTTGTTAGCTCATAATGCCAATGGTTAAAATCGTTTAGATGTTTATCAAATGCTTTGAATTGCCATTGCTTATCCCCAGCTAGACTTGTTGTAAATGGAGTAAGTAGCGCACCGGTTTTTTGCAGTGCGTCGTTCCCCATTCCCTGAAACAGCCAATAGCTTGCTAAGCCATTATTTACAATACGCTTGCTACTGGGGTTTTGATTAATGGCTTGCTCCCACCCGGCGGTGAGGTTCCAATCATCAGTTACATCGTGATCGTCAAACATCATTAAGGTAGACACATTGGCACATAATCGCTCTACCTCAGCTAAGCCTTTAGCGTAATCAATGAGTGTGGCTTTTTCTGTGCTAAACAATGCTTGGCTTTTTTCGTTACCGCCTGAGTAATTTAGCTTTGATAAGTCAACATATTGCCACGCGGTACTACTAAAATTAAGTAAATACAGTGCCACAAATTCTTCAAAATGAATAAGGTGGTTATACGCTTTTACGCTAGAAAAATGCGGCTCGTCTTTTTTTAACCAGTAACCTATGCCTAATTTAGAGCGCTTTTTCCATGAGGTGGTAGGGAGTAAATGATGGCGGCCATAAAGCTGTTGGCTAATATCGTCGGGTAAATCCAGCGCAAGCGGTTGCTCTTTGTAAATGCCTAATTGCTTAATGAGTTGATGGATAGCTAATAACATAGGCCCTGCTACATCGTCAGCATATACCTGATCGCCCGAGAGCAATAGCAACTGCGCACCTTGCTGATTATGACTGCGTTGAGTAGCTTGCCACTGACTTGAACTAACTAGGCTGTCTTTTGCGGGATGATGTGCATTGCGACATGAGCCATGCAATATTTGCGTCAGTCTTTTGGGGATCACAAACGCAGGTAACGCGCCATCATTAAAACTAAACGCTGATAAATCAACGGGGCTGTCATCAAAAAACAACTGATATTGTAATAATATGTCGCGCGGGAACTGGCTGTTTATGGGTTTAATAACTATAAACTGTAAAAATAAATGTTCACCCAGTCTAACGCTGTTTTGTTCGCTATAGCATTCGTAGCCCATTAGCTCTATACGGCCGTTTACCTGCTTTGAGGTAGCAAACTGAATACAAACTGTGGTTTTTTCTGCTCGGCGCACCATAGGCCCCATAAGTAACAGCGGGTGTTGCACCGAGAGAGTCGTCATGAGGTTAGCCTTTAGCTGCTAATTTAAATAAAGAATAAAAATTATCGGTAGTGGCCTTTGCCAATTCGTTAAAGCTAATACCTTTTAGTTCACTAATATAGTAAGCAACGTCTTCCACATACGCTGGCTGATTAGTTTTACCACGGTACGGTACTGGGGCTAAATACGGCGAGTCGGTTTCAATAAGCAGTCGATCAAGTGGGATTTGTTTTACCACTTCTTTAAGTTCTACCGCATTTTTAAAGGTTACAATACCTGAAATAGAAATATAAAAACCCATATCAATGGCTTTTTTAGCCATATCCCAATCTTCGGTAAAGCAATGTAATACCCCACCGCAGTTTTCTGCTTTGTGTTCACGCATTAGATTAATGGTGTCGGCACGTGCGTCGCGGGTATGAATAATAAGTGGCTTTTGTAATTCGTTGGCTACTTCAATATGGCCAACAAAGCTTGCTTGCTGCACTGCGTGAGTGTCTTTTGCGTAATAGTAGTCAAGCCCGGTTTCGCCAATGGCCACTACTTTGTGGTGCGAGGCTAAATCAATTAATTGCTGTTTGTTGAGCGCGTCTTTTTGATCAAGCGGATGTACACCACATGACGCTGATACGTCGTCGTAATGCTTAATTTGCTCTAGCATGTTAGGGAACTGATCAAGTGTGACGCTCACACATAAAAAGTGTTCTACTTTTTTGGCACGGGCGTTATCAAGTACTTGGTCTAGGTTTAAATCGAGTTTATCAAAATCAAGACGGTCTAAATGGCAATGAGAATCTACAATCAAAATAAGGCCTGTTTTTACTACATGGTATAAGTTGGATTGCCGGAGTTTAACATAGTCCCCAGCAGTTTTTCGATCTTCGCGTTTAGGTTTGTTTTATCATCTAAAAAGCTAATGCCGATCCCCGGAGGGTTTGAGCTTTGTGCACCTTGCGGAGTGATCCACGTAACTTTGCCGGTGACCACATCGTCTTCTAAGGCATCAGGTAAGGTTACTCGTAAAGCGAGTGAATACCCAGGCTCATAACGCATATTGGTGCGTACAAATAGCCCCCCTTTTTTTAAAAAAGGCATGTAGCAGCGATATAGTTCGTCAAGGTCATCTATATCAACTAATAGCTCTTGCATATCTAATCCTTTTTATTGGTTGCGTAATGTATACGCTAGTCGTGATACCGCAAGCGGTAAGTTTAGCCCAAGAATTTGTATGTTATTTTGTAAAAAATCATTCAAGGCTTGCTGTGCAACTTGGTAGGCTTCAAAACTCATGCCGTTTAAAAGCTGCTGTTTTAGCTGCTCACTTAAAAATAAGGTAAAAATACGAACAAGCTCAGGCTGTTTATTTATTATATCGACTAACGCATTGAAATTATGGCTTTGTTTAAACTCAGTTGCAAATTTATAGAGTGTATCAATACTTTCTAGCTGATTTTGCTGTTGCCACTGCTTTACTTGCAGGGGTTGACTGTAAAACAATGATAACCATGGGTAGTTAGGCACATCTAAAGAACTTAGCCACTGCTTTGCTAGCTGGCTGTTGGTTACTTTGACCTCAGTTTTAGCACAGCGGCTTAAAATAGTCGCTGGTAATTGCGCCGCTTGGCTGGTTGTGAGAATTAAAAACCGGCTGTTACTGGGCTCTTCTAAGGTTTTTAATAATGCATTTGCTGCTGCCGTTGTCATTTTTTCGCAGTTTTCAATAATCGCCACTTTGTTGCCATTTTGCGCCGCCGACTGGTGCATAAAATCGCTTATGCCGCGTATGTCGTCTACACCTATGCTTTGCCCTTCTACTTGAGTAACGCGTTTATCTGGGTGCGTCCCAGCTAGGTTTAACGAGCAGCTTTTACACTGCCCACACGGCGTTAACACGCTATTAGGTGCACTCAACTGCGATTGTGTATTATGACATAACAAACTGTTAGCTAATTGCTCGCTTAGCTCAAACTTGCCTACTCCAATAGGCCCGCAAAATAGCTGCGCGTGATGAAAGCGCTGCGCTTTATAGCTTTGAGCTAAACGTTGCTCTACATCGTTAAGCCATGGCAATGCCATATTATTTTAACCCTGAAAAAAATGTGCGCAGTACATTGGTAATATCACGGTGTACTTTATCAATACTTTGGTTGGCATCG
The DNA here is from genome assembly GCF_900116475.1 of Pseudoalteromonas sp. DSM 26666. Classification (NCBI taxonomy): domain Bacteria; kingdom Pseudomonadati; phylum Pseudomonadota; class Gammaproteobacteria; order Alteromonadales; family Pseudoalteromonadaceae; genus Pseudoalteromonas; species Pseudoalteromonas sp. DSM 26666. The sequence continues at coordinate 737,808 of NZ_FPAR01000001.1, forward strand.
ACTGTTTTTATGCTTTCATCATCGTTTGCAAGCTCAATGTAACGCATACGGGTGCGCTGAAAAAACTCAATGGCTTCTTGTTCAATTCTATCGAGTTCACCACGCCCTTTTGCACGTTCAAGACCAATAACAGGGTCAATATCAAGGTAAATGGTTAAATCGGGTTTTAATCCTTTTAACACCATAGAGGATAACGATGCTAACGTGTTTGCACTAATTCCGCGTCCACCGCCTTGATACGCCTGTGACGATAAGTCGTGACGATCAGCCAATACCCATTGCCCTTGTTCCAGTGCCGGGTTTATTACATTGTGCATTAGCTGTGAGCGAGCTGCGTACATAATAAGTAGCTCAGTTTCAAAGGCGATTTCTTCTTGATGCTCTGCTTTTACTAAAGTACGTAAGGATTCAGCCAGTGGTGTACCACCGGGTTCACGCACATTAATAAAATCAATATGATGATGGTTTAAAAAGTCTTGGCACAGGGCAATAGCGGTTGATTTACCCGCGCCCTCTAGGCCTTCTATCACTATAAATTTTGGTTTCATAAACACTAATTCTTTTTATTTAAAATATACCGGTTAACCGCCGCATTATGTTGCTTTAATGTGGTTGAAAACTGATGGCTGCCATCGCCTTTTGCTACAAAGTAAACATACTCGCTTTTAGGCGGGTTTACCGCGGCTAAAATCGCTTCTTTGGATGGCATGGCAATTGGCGTGGGCGGTAATCCGTTAATACGATAAGTATTATACGGTGTGTAATTTCTCAAGTCTTTACGTTTAATATCACCGTCAAAATCTTCGCCTAGCCCATATATTACGGTTGGATCGGTTTGTAAGCGCATATTGGTATTTAATCTATTTATAAATGCCGATGCAATTAACGGACGCTCGCTGGCAAGCGCGGTTTCTTTTTCGATAATAGAGGCCATGATCAGTGCTTCATAGGCGGTATCGTAAGGTAAATCACTTGCCCGTTGCTGCCAAGCATCAGCCAACGTTTGCTGCATTTTTTGCGCAGCACGTTTTAGTAAACTGCTGGCAGTATCATTGCTATGGTAATGATAGGTATCGGGGAATAACCACCCTTCTAGATGGGTTTGCTTACCTATTATTTGCTCGCCAAGTTGCTCAAGTTTTAAATCGTTTTGTAAGTGTGTAGAAGTACTCAGGGTATTTAAAACATCCCTTAGTGCTTGGCCTTCAATAATGGTAAAGCTGAAACTAATTTGCTGACCTTGATTAATTTTCTTGATGTTATTAAGCACGCTATCTGCGCTTAGCTCGTACAAGCCTGCTTTTAAATCGGTCAAGGTTGGGTCGAGCTTGGCTAATATTTGAAAACGCCAACAGTCTTCTACCCACTGTTGTTGTTGCCATTGACGGCACAACTTATTAAAGCCGGTGCCTTTTTTAACTTCAAATTGGGTGTTATCGGCTATCTGTAATGGCGTTTGAATTGTTGCCTGTAATTGCTGATAGCCAATCACTGAGCTAAAAAAAGCCAGCAATAATACTGATACTATAACTTTTAACACTAAGCCTCCTTGGCTACTGTTAGTAATGACTGACTGTGAGCAATATCAAAACAGTGCTCGCCTATGCTTTTTACCGGCACAATTTTCATTAAACTATTACATACAAATACCGCGTCTGCTTGGGTAAGCTCATCAACGCTGATAGTTTTAAATTCAATTGCTAATTTATCACATAAAGATTGCAGAAAAACACCTTTAATGCCGCACTCATCAAGCCTGGGGCTAATTACTTTATTATTTTTTATTGCAAAAATATTAGCCGCGGAGGTTTCAATTACATTGTTGTTGTAGTCAAGTACAAGTGCATCATCACTTTGCTCGGCTTGTAGGGCATTTTTAATCAATACTTGCTCAAGCCTATTTAAGGTTTTAAGCCCTGCTAAGTGCGGTTGTAAAGCCAGTTTAATTGGGCTAATAGCTAAACTAATTCCTGTCTCATGTAAGCTGTGATAATGCGCTGGATAAGGTAAAACACTAACAATAATGTTTAAATTACATTCGCTTGGTGGCGCATAGCCTCGCCCGCCCTCACCTCGTGTTACCACTATTTTAAGAACCGCTTGAACCTGTGATGCTATTTGCTGAGTAATGTGCGACTCAAGTGCTTTAAACTCAAGCGCTGGAAACCCTAAACGCTGCGCACATTCAATTAAACGCGCTTTATGATAAACCCAATGCTCAACCTGTCCATGAGTAATAATTGCGGTTGTAAAAAAACCATCGCCATAGTTTAAGCCCCTATCGCGGGTACTTATGGTACTGGTTTCACTTGCTGTTATTATTGTTTGCATATTTTTTTACACATAAAAAAACCCAGTTAAACAACTGGGTTCTTATTGTCGTTCGTTGTTAAAAAAGATTATACCTTTTTAAACAGTAACGAGCCATTAGTACCACCAAAACCAAATGAGTTACATAAAGCGTAATCAAGTTTGGCGTCTCGCGCTGTGTGCGGTACGTAATCTAAATCACACCCTTCATCTGGGTTGTCTAGGTTAATCGTGGGTGTTACTTTTTGCTCGGTCAACGATAAGATAGACACTATCGACTCAACAGAGCCCGCTGCACCTAGTAAATGACCCATCATCGATTTAGATGAGCTTACCATCACATCTTTCGCTGAATCACCAAAAATGGTTTTAACCGCTGAGGTTTCGGCTTTGTCACCCGCGTGAGTAGACGTACCGTGTGCGTTAATGTAGCCAACTTGCTCTGCATTTACTTGCGCATCGTTTAATGCGTTTTCCATAGCCAGTGCTGCACCTGCGCCGTCTTCTGGTGGCGAGGTCATATGGTAGGCATCGCCACTCATGCCAAAGCCAACAAGCTCTGCATAAATTTTAGCGCCACGTGCTTTAGCGTGTTCGTATTCTTCAACAACTACTACACCAGCGCCATCAGAAAGCACAAAGCCATCACGGTCTTTATCCCACGGACGAGACGCTGCTTGTGGGTCGTCGTTACGCGTTGAAAGCGCACGTGCGGCATTAAAGCCACCCATACCAATTGGCGTACACGCTTTTTCTGCGCCACCGGCAACCATTGCATCGGCATCGCCGTAGGCAATCATACGTGCTGCATGGCCAATGTTGTGCAGGCCTGTGGTACATGCGGTTACAATTGAAATATTAGGACCACGCAAGCCATGCATTATTGATAAATGACCCGAGATCATATTAATAATGGTAGACGGTACATAAAACGGCGATAACTTTCGTGGACCGCTGTTTAGTAGTTTAATGTGGTTTTCTTCGATTAGGGTTAAGCCACCAATGCCTGAACCTACCGCTACACCAATACGGGTTGCGTTTTGCTCAGTGACTTCGAGGCCTGAATCTTGAAAAGCTTGAACACCCGCTGCAATGCCATACTGGATAAATAAATCCATTTTTTTAGCATCTTTTGGCGACATATAAGCCGATGCATCAAAATCATTGATTAAACCAGCGAAGTGAGTACCAAATTTTGATGTATCAAAGTGGGTAATATTTTGAATACCACTTTTACCATCTAATAAGCCTTGCCAGGTTGATTGCACATCATTGCCTAGCGGCGTCAACATTCCTAAGCCAGTTACGACGACACGACGTTTAGCCACGGTTTGCCTCCAATAAGGAATTATTATTATACCAATTAACTTAGCTCAGTTTATTTCAGCGTTAACGCTGTTGCTAGTTATGTTATTAGTATTGGGGATGATCATACCCAAGCTACCTCAAAGTGCGAGTCTCAAACCAATAACCAACGCTGAGCAATAACAACTTAATTGCTAATGATAGGTGAGGGTTTGGAATTGAATCATGTACTTTGAGGTGGTTTGGATATAAAGATTAAAGGCAGCGGATGCTGCCCTTAATTTGCGATTAATTACTCAGCGTGAGCTGTAACGTAATCGATTGCAGATTGTACTGTAGTGATCTTTTCAGCTTCTTCATCTGGGATCTCAGTGTCGAACTCTTCTTCAAGAGCCATTACTAATTCAACAGTATCAAGAGAGTCTGCACCTAGGTCATCAACGAATGAAGCTTCGTTTTTAACTTCTTCTTCTTTAACACCTAGCTGTTCGATGATAATTTTCTTTACGCGTTCTTGGATATCGCTCATTCTTCTTTCCTTTATTAAAAACGCCAATGCGTTATTTTCAGATTGCGGCGTAGTTTACGTCCGATAATTCTCTGATTCAATCTTTTGACCATAAATAATTTGCTGGTCAAACCTCTTGAGTGTTTATTTTATCTTTTATCGCTTATTTTCACAGCGATTTCAAGTATGTTTAAAGCAAGTTTGCGAAAAATTCAATATTTTTTAGCAAACTCATTAGTAATTTGTGGTTTAACTATTTCGCATTGCGAAGCTAAACCATGTACATCGCACCATTTACATGCAAAGTTTCACCTGATACGTACGCAGCAGCGTCAGATGCTAAATAACACACAGCTGCTGCAATCTCATCTGGCTGGCCTAAACGACCCGCAGGTACGTTTGCAAGCGTTGCTGCTTTTTGCTCATCTGTCAAATCATCCGTCATGTCTGTTTGGATGAATCCCGGTGCAACCACGTTAACAGTAATACCACGAGAAGCAACTTCACGCGCTAATGATTTAGAAAAACCGATAACACCCGCTTTAGCTGCCGCGTAGTTCGCTTGGCCAGCGTTACCCATAGTGCCCACTACTGAGCCAATATTGATAATACGGCCGTTCTTTTTCTTCATCATTGGGCGAAGTACCGCTTTAGATAAACGGAAAATAGAGCTTAAGTTGGTGTCGATAATATCGTCCCACTCACTCTCTTTCATGCGCATTAATAAATTATCGCGCGTAATACCGGCATTATTCACTAAAACATCAATATCACCTAAATCGGCTTTAATTGCCGCTAATGTTGCCTCAATTGACGCAGGATCGGTGACGTTAAGCGCATAACCCTTACCGTTATCACCTAAGTATTCGCTAATTTTAGCCGCACCTGACTCGCTTGTCGCTGTGCCCGCTACCTTTGCGCCTTGTGCCACTAAGGTGTTTGCAATCGCTTTACCAATACCACGGCTAGCGCCGGTGATCAGGACAACTTTGCCCTCTAAAGAAAATAAATTACTCATATTATATACTCTTATTTAGCTGTATCGATTGATGCAAGGTCGTTAACTGAGCCACACACCATCGCTTTATCAATGCGTTTTGCAAGTCCTGTTAATACTTTACCAGGGCCAAATTCATAACTTTGCGTTACGCCTTGTGCAACTAATGCTTGCACTGTTTCAGTCCAACGAACTGGGCTATATAACTGACGTACTAATGCGTCTTTAATTGCATCGGCTGAACCTTCAGCTTTTACATCAACATTATTAATTACATCACACTTAGGTGAATTAAATGTTAAAGCCGCTAAGTCAGCGGCTAATTTTTCAGCCGCAGGTTTCATAAGTTCACAATGCGACGGTACGCTAACCGATAATGGCAGTGCACGTTTTGCGCCGGCTTCTTTACAAGCGACTGATGCTCTATCTACTGCATCTTTATGACCGGCAATAACCACTTGGCCTGGCGAGTTATAATTAACCGGTGAAACAACCTCACCTTGTGCAGACGCTTCACATGCTGCTTTAATTTCGTCATCACCTAAACCAATAATAGCGGCCATAGAACCCACACCCGCAGGGACAGCTTCTTGCATGTATAAACCACGGTTTTCAACCAGTTTTACGGCTTCACTTAGACTGATCACATCGCTACATACTAGTGCTGAGTATTCGCCTAAGCTATGCCCTGCCATGACAACGTCTGCATCTGGATTTGCAGCTAACCAATGACGGTAAATAGCAACGCTTGCTGTTAATAAAGCAGGTTGAGTACGGTGAGTTTGATTTAGTTTTTCTTCTGGACCGTTAAGAACGAGATCTGCTAGGTCGTATCCTAGTGCGGTTGATGCTTCTGCAAATGTGGCTTTTACTATGTCTGAGCTTTCAAGTAGCTCGTTTAACATACCCACAGTTTGCGAGCCTTGACCTGGAAAAAGAAGTGCAATTTTTTGTGCCATAGTTTGCTCTTTTAATTAAACAAAATAAATAATGTATAACACGGCACATCAATTTACTGATTGGCCACCGTGTCTTTAGAATGTGTTTTTTCGAAGATAGCAGCAATTTTATCCGGAAGTTGACGTTCTACTTCTTTCACTGCTTCGTCGATTGCGGCATGAAATGCTTTAGCTGAGGCATTTCCATGGCTTTTAACAACAATACCGCGCAATCCTACCAGAGAAGCGCCGTTATACTGGTCGGGGTTCACTCTTTTATAGAGTTTTTTTATGATTGGCGCCAACATAAACGCCATGCACTTATAAACAACGTGTTTTTCGAGGGCACGGGTGAACTTTTTCATGATAAGTTTGGCAATGCCTTCGCAGGTTTTAAGTGCAACGTTACCGACAAACCCCTCACAGACAATAACATCGGCTTTGCCAGAAAAAATATCGCTACCTTCGCTATACCCAATATAATTAATCAGCTCGCTTTGCTGCATTAACTGCGCGGCTTGCTTAATTTCGTCGTGACCTTTGATGTCTTCGGCGCCAATATTTAATAAACTGACTTTTGGGTTATCACACCCAAGTGCTTGTCCTGCCACTACCGAACCCATAATGCCAAACTGATACAGCATTTGCGCATCACAGTGCACATTGGCACCTAAATCGAGTAAGTAAACAGGATTTTTACGTTCAGTCGGTACAGCCGATATGAGTGCGGGACGTTTCACTCCTGGAAGCATTTTTAATACGTAATGCGCCATAAAAAATAGCGCCCCTGTATTGCCAGAGCTAACACAGGCTTGCGCTTCACCCGATTTAACTAAATCAAGGGCAACACGCATTGAGGAATCTTTTTTTGAGCGTATAGCAACAGCGGGTTCGCAGGCATTGGTGACAACGTCATTACAATGGCGAATTATTAATCTGGGATGAGAAAGTGAATCGAGTGATTCTAATTGTTTAGCTATTACTTGCTCGTTGCCACATAAAATGAGTTTTAAGTTGGCATTAGCATTTACCGCGGAAACGGCTGCGGGGATAGATGAACGGGGGCCATAATCGCCCCCCATCATATCTAACGCTATGGTTAGATTGGTCAGCATATAAGCAATCTCTTAGTTAGAAATTACTTGAACGCCTTTGTAGTAACCATCTGCAGTCACATGGTGACGACGATGAGTCTCACCAGATGTTTGGTCTACAGTTAAAGTTGGACCACTGATCGCATCGTGTGAACGGCGCATGCCGCGTCTTGCACGAGACTTTTTGCTTTTTTGTACAGCCATAGTCTTCTCCTAAGAATCTTTCTTAAGTTGTTTCAAAATATCAAATGGATTTGGTTTATCATCTTCCGCCTTTAAAACACCAAAGCTGGCAGGCTCTGCTGTATAACTGCATGAAGCTTCGTTGTGGGTAGGCACTAATGGCACTGCTAAAATAAGCTCGTCTTCGATTAACTCAAACACGTCTATTTCACCATTTTCATCAAGTGCTACTTCGTCGTAGCTTTCTGGAAGATCATCTGACTCTGCATCCAAACCGACTGGCGAATACACAAAGTCTTGATCCAAATCCAACCCTAAATCACCATTACAACGTTGACAAGTGACAGTTACGTGTGTGGACAAATTGCCACTAATCACAACTAAACCTTGCTCATCGTTTTTGCAATGAATTTTTACCGCTATTTCACCTACTTCTTCCTGGATAACCCCTCGTAAACGAGGAAGTTTCTCAAGCGGTACAATGCCGTCATACTTTAAACGGTGTTGCGCTGCTTTGCCCGGATGAAGGGTGATGGGAATTTTCACCTTTTGCATAGGGGCTGCATCATATAGATAGTTAGTGGGTTAGTCAAAGTAAAAAACCAATTTTACGTTGTTTTTCACGTGTTTTACTCACGGATCTGATTTATCCTAACTCAATCTGATTTACGCTAGGAAAACATGCCATGAAGCACTCTCTTATATTAGCCTCAAGCTCGCCTTTTAGGCAGTCTTTATTACAAAAATTTAATCTGCCTTTTGAAACGTTTTCGCCCGATGTTGACGAAACGCCTCACAGCAACGAAACACCTAACGATCTTGTTAAACGTTTAAGCGAACTAAAAGCCGCAGCTGCGGTCGAGCATTTTGGCCAAGGCTTAGCGATTGGCTCCGATCAGGTTGCTGTATTTAATGACCAAATATTAGGTAAACCACACAATAAAGAAAACGCCATAAAACAACTCAGCTTATTTAGTGGGCAAACGGTCACTTTTTTAACTGGCTTGTGTGTGTACGATATAGACACAAAGCAAAGCAAAACCCTTGTTGAGCCCTTTAATGTCACTTTTAAAACGTTAACAACGGCGCAAATAAGTGCTTATTGCGATGCAGAGCAACCTTATAATTGTGCAGGAAGTTTTAAAAGTGAAGGCTTGGGTATTTGTTTATTTGAAAAGCTCAGTGGTGATGACCCAAATAGTTTAATTGGTTTACCACTCATTAAACTCAGCCAATTATTGGCTGAGTTTGGCTTAGATGTATTAAGCGCACAAACTAACTAAGTAAAAGTTGTTGCAACTGCTGATAGTTGTCAGCGGTTGCAATAGGCGTAAACTCGTTTAATTGCGCAGCGTTGTGCACGCCCATGGTTACCCCTAGTCTATCCATACCTGCAGCTTTTGCCATTGCCATGTCGATTTGCGTGTCGCCTATCATCAATGCTTCGTCGGCGCTTATAGCCAGCTCTTCAAGTAGTTGATAGAGCATATCAGGAGCTGGCTTTGATTTGGCGTCGTCGCTGGTACGCGTAGCACTAAAAAAATGACGCAGCTGGCTCTCATCCAATAAACGCTCCAACCCTACCCGACTTTTACCTGTGGCAACCGCCAATATTACGCCTTGATTTTTTAACCCAGTGAGCACCTGTTCAACGTGCTCAAATACCGGTGTTGGGGTGGTATCAAGCGCATACTGCTGTTTATAACCTGCAATAAGCGCTTCGTGATGCTCACTGTAATCAGGAAACAAGCTCGCTATTGCGTTTTCAAGCGACAAGCCAATAATATTTTTACTGGCAGTATCGCTCGGCGGTTCAATATTGAGTAACTGTGCACTTTTGCGGATACAATTAACTATTTTGCTAATTGAATCCATAATGGTGCCGTCCCAATCAAAAATCACCAGCTTGTAGTTTTTCATGGTGGGTGAGATCACGCTTTTGCTGCTCTAAGTTTCACTAAACAACTTGATAGTGCTTTATCAAGCGGTGCTTCTACTCGCATAGTGGTTTCGTTTTTAGGGTGGTAAAAACTTAAATCATGGGCGTGTAAAAATAAGCGATTTAAACCACGTTTACGCATTGACTCGTCAAACCCTTGATCGCCATATTTGTCATCACAGGCAATAGCGTGGCCTTGACACTGAGTATGCACACGAATTTGGTGAGTACGACCGGTTACAGGGGATGCTTGTACTAATGAGCAATCGTTAAAACGCTCAAGCACTTTAAAGCGGGTATGCGACGGTTTGCCCTCGGTATTATCAACACGTACTACGCGCTCACCCGATTTTAGGGTGTTTTTGCGCAAGCCTTCAGTCACATTTTTTGTTTTAGAGTCCCATTGACCCTCAACAAGTGCCCAATAATTTTTTTCCATTGTTTTTTCGCGTAATTGCTCATGCAACGCAGTCAGTACAGAGCGGCGCTTAGCAATGAGTAAACAACCTGATGTATCACGGTCTAAACGGTGCACAAGCTCAAGGCTGCGCTCTTCTGGGCGTAAAACACGCAATGCTTCAATAAGGCCATAGCTTAGGCCACTGCCGCCATGCACAGCCATACCCGATGGCTTGTTAATAACCATCAGGTATTTGTCTTCAAATAAAATATCGTCTTCAAGGCGCGTTACTTTATCGAGTTTTGAAGGGACAAACTCTTCACGCTCTGACACTCTGATTGGTGGTATACGAATAACGTCGTCTAGCTGCAATTTATACACAGGTTTAATGCGTTTTTTGTTTACACGCACCTCACCTTTACGAAGAATTTTGTAAACTGCGCTTTTAGGCACCCCTTTTAAATGGGTAATAAGAAAGTTATCAATACGCTGACCTAAGTGGTCTTCGTTGATAGTGACAAAAGTTACTTGTAAGCCGGTTTTTTCTGACATTGCCTAATCACTGATTTAAGTAAAATAATTTAGTTGCTAACACAGTTATAATAGTGGGATAATCAGCAGCGCAAATATTTAGTATTTGCAAATAACAACGGTGCTTTTTAACACATTAAAACATTCGTGATGCACATTCTGGGTAACCGATCATACAGATCCGAGTTAAGTTTTCCAAAGCTTTTATACATACCCAGTTAACACGTGCGCACAACTAACGGCAATGCGCGTAATATATTGCTGCTTAAGTTTGAACATGAATTGATTTTTAAAGTGATAGTAAAAGCAATGAACAGATAATTTGTCTGATAGTGGCGGCGTAAAAAAACGCCGTTCAGAATTCGCTCAAATATTGTAGTACCGTACAGCAGCTTATTTAGAACTAAAAAAATCTAATAAATAAGCGTTCATTAACATCGGTAGCGATTTTTGCTCATAAAAACGATAACGGTAGTTTTAAAAACGAAACTATGGTTTGAAGCTAAAGAGCCCTACGCACCTAATATGAATGCATTTAATAAGATTGTTATGACAGGCCAACTTCTGGATAAAACGAGTATTGAGCTAAAAAGCCGACACGTTTGTATCCCCTTAGAATTTAATAGCGTGATTACACCCTATTGTTTGCCGGCATTTAAAATACTGCTTACTAAATACAGAGCCGTTCCGTTAAAGACCCAGTCGTGAGGCTGCACATTCTAAAAATAGGAACACCTGAACAGGCGAGAAAACATCGTCATGTCAGCGACACAAACTAGTAGAGTAACATTATGAAACGTATGCTAATCAATGCAACGCAGCAAGAAGAAATGCGCGTAGCACTGGTTGACGGCCAGCGCCTATATGATTTAGATATAGAAAGCCCAGGTCACGAACAGAAAAAAGCCAATATTTACAAAGGTAAAATCACACGTATTGAACCATCTTTAGAAGCAGCATTTGTTGATTACGGTGCTGATCGTCATGGTTTCCTTCCTTTAAAAGAAATTGCCCGTACTTACTTCCCGCAAGGTTACACCTTTCATGGTCGTCCGAATATTCGCGACGTGATCAAAGAAGGTCAAGAAGTTATTGTACAAGTTGATAAAGAAGAGCGCGGCCAAAAAGGGGCAGCACTGACTACCTTTATCAGCGTGGCAGGTAGTTATTTAGTACTTATGCCTAACAACCCTCGCGCTGGCGGTATTTCTCGCCGTATTGAGGGTGATGAGCGTACTGAACTTAAAGAGTCGCTAAGCCGCTTAGAACTTCCAAAAGGTATGGGCTTAATTGTACGTACCGCAGGTGTTGGTAAGTCGTTTGAAGAACTAAACTACGATTTAAAAGCATTATTAGTCCACTGGGAAGCCATTCAACAAGCGGCAGACAGTGCAAAAGCACCATTTTTAATTCACCAAGAAAGCAACGTAATTTTCCGTGCAATTCGCGATTATTTACGTCGTGACATTGGCGAAATTTTAATTGATAAGCCTCGTGTTTTTGAAGAAGCTAAAGCGCACATAGAGCGTTTTCGTCCTGATTTCATGAGTCGCGTTAAGCTTTATCAAGGTGATACACCTTTATTTACACATTACCAAATTGAAAGCCAAATTGAGTCTGCGTTCCAACGTGAAGTGCGCTTACCTTCAGGTGGTTCTATTGTAATTGACCCTACTGAAGCACTTACCTCTATCGATATCAACTCGTCTAAAGCAACAAAAGGCGGCGATATTGAAGAAACAGCGCTTAACACCAACCTAGAAGCGGCAGATGAAATTGCACGTCAACTTCGTTTACGTGATTTAGGTGGCTTAATTGTTATCGACTTTATTGATATGACACCTCCACGTCATCAACGTGAAGTAGAAAACCGCTTAAAAGATGCTGCTCGCCCTGATCGTGCGCGCGTACAAATTGGTAAAATTTCTCGCTTTGGCTTACTTGAAATGTCGCGCCAACGCCTACGCCCTTCACTAGGCGAAGCAAGCCAAGGTGTTTGTCCACGTTGTAGTGGTCAAGGTACAATTCGTTCTAACGAATCAATCGCATTGTCTATTCTTCGTTTAATTGAAGAAGAAGCGATTAAAGACAACACCGCTCAAGTTAATGCTCAAGTGCCTGTTGCTGTTGCCGCTTATTTATTGAATGAGCAACGTCGTAGCGTTCACCGTATTGAAAAGCATCATAAATGTGATGTAGTGATTATTCCTAATCAACACATGGAAACACCTCACTACGAAGTAATGCGTTTACGTAAAGATGAAACGCTTGAAACTGTAAGCTACGAGCAAGTTGTTGCGCCTGAGCCTGAAGCATTTGAAATGTCTAAATCGCCAGCGGCACCTGTTCGTGAAGAGCCGAAGCTTAAAGGCGTCGTTATGCCTTCAACGCCTGCTCCACAAGCGGCAGCAAAAGCTGCGCCGGTAGTAGAAGCAAAAGCTGAAATTGGTTTATTTGCCGCATTAGGTAAATGGATTAAGTCGTTATTTGGGTCTGATACTGAGCAAAAATCAGAAAAACAGACTGAAAAGCAATCGCAAGATCGCCCTAGTAATAACCGTGGTAATGATAATCGTCGTCGTAATAACAACCAACGTCGTCGTAATAATAACCCTCGTAATAAACCGCGTAACGAACGTACTGCAGACACTGAAGCTAAAAATGAGTCGGCGCCTGTAAATGATACGCAAGAAAAGAATGAGAATCGCAATAAGCGCCGTCGTAATTCAAATACGCGTAAACGTCCTGAGCATAAAACTGAAGATAAAACGCAAGTAAAAGCAGAGGCAACTCAAAATACGGATACTGCAGTTAAATCTGATAAGAATGCTGAGCCAAAAGAGCAAAAGCCTAAGGTACGTCGTCAACGTCGTAATTTACGTAAAAAAGTTCGCGTACAAGACGAAAGCACAGAGCAAGTTCAAACAACTGAGCAAGCTGTTGAGCAACCAGTGGTTAAAGAAGACAAGCCACAAGTGAAAGAGCAAGCTCCTGTTGTTGAAAAGCAAGCGCCGGTATCTGATGAAAAAGCACCTGCACCTGCTAAAGAACAAGCTGAGGCTGTTGTTGATGCAAACGATAACGTGGCAACACAAGATGAAGAGCAAGAGCAAACACGTACTCGCTCACGTCGTTCACCGCGTCATCTTCGTGCATCTGGCCAACGTCGTCGTCGCCCTGAAGGTGAAAACGCGCAAGAGAAGTCTGATGAAGCGCCTGCTTTCATTCCAGTTGCGGATCAAGCCGCTGCTGAATACGAAGCAGAGCTAAAAGCAAAAGCACATAAAACGGCCGTTGATGCCTCTGATGCAGTTGAACAAAACATTGTTGAAGAAGAATTAGCGAAAGTTGAAGAGCCTGTAAAAGCTGAAGAACCAGTAAAAGCTGAAGAACCAGTAAAAACTGAAGAACCAGTGAAAGCTGAAGAACCAGT
>NZ_FPAR01000001.1:751655-818947 GCF_900116475.1 Pseudoalteromonas sp. DSM 26666
AAGCTGAAGAACCAGTGAAAACTGAAGAACCAGTAAAAGCTGAAGAACCAGTACCAGCTGAAGAAGTTGCTGTTGAAGCTGAAACAGCACCGGTTAGCGCTACTGAAACACCTGTAGAAGCGAAAGAAGCACCTGTGGTTGAAAATAAACCTAAGGCAGTTTCGCAAGCGAGTTCAGCTAATGTAAACGCTAAAACAGTGATTACAGCAGGACATGCAAGTGCGCCAATGGCACAGCCTGCGCCTGTAGCCGATAGCGAAACCAAGCATACATCGGTTGCAATGGCACATGACAAACGTGAGTTAATCCCTGACAGCGGCCTTCGCCCTGGCTCGGTAAAACCTGCCGGTCGTGCAAGCTCAGCAATGACTAAAACGCTGAGTGCTGAATAAGCACTGAGTTTAGCTCAAAGCATAAAAAAGCCGCGTTAATTGATTTTAACGCGGTTTTTTATTGTCTGGCATTTATGTAACTGGCAACGGGGTTCGGGCTGCGAGGATCGGGTAAGGAGTAAAGGTTAAAGGTTAAAGGTTAAAGGTTAAAGGTTAAAGGTTAAAGGTTAAAGGTTAAAACATTCGAAGCTTCGCTTCACACGAGATCAAGCTCTATGTCTACCAGTTATCTGCTAATACCTGTTTTATCTTCTCATTTACTCCTCATTCTCTTCTCTCAGTGCAATTAGATCTTTAAGAAAATTATTCACAAAGAGGGCTAAGAGACGCTGCGCTTTTAGAGGGTAAAGTTACAATCGAAAGTTAACGGGCTGCGGGGTTAGGGTTACGAGCCTGATCCCGAAACCCGTAGCCCGCAAATTGCCGTAAGCATGACAATAAGATTTTAGTGATTTATTTACCACAGAGGATAGGAGAAAACAGAGGAAATGATTAAATACAAATGTTATGAAATTAAAAAGTACAGGGTATTGGTTTTGTTTTGTATTCTCGGTGCAGCGCGTAGCGCCTCGGTGTACTCCGTGGTTCAAAAATGAAGATAGAGGTAAAGTTAACGGGCTGCGGGGTTAGGGTTACGAGCCTGATCCCGAAACCCGTAGCCCGCAAATTGCCGTAAGCATGACAATAAGATTTTAGTGATTTATTTACCACAGATGATAGAAGAAAAAAGAGGAAATGATTAAATACAAATGTTATGAAATTAAAAAGTACAGGGTATTGGTTTTGTTTTGTATTCTCGGTGCAGCGCGCAGCGCCTCGGTGTTCTCTGTGGTTAAAAAACCAAAGATTAGAGTCAAAAAAGTTAGCGGGCTAAGAGGTGCGGATTACGAGCCTGATCCCGAAACCCGTAGCTCGCAGCCCGCTGTGAGTTTAATCTTGCTGTTGTTCCATAAATCGCTGTAGCTGATCTTTTAAGTTTGGTGGAATGCCCTTGATCACTAACGTATCAGTGGCTTCATTATAAGTTACACGCTCGCCTAAATGCTTACGCTCAAAACTGATACTGACTCCACCGCCTAAGCCTGAAAATTTAACCATGCTGGTTACCGTTTTTTTATCAACCGGGAATGACTCTTCTAAGTCATAGCTTTGCTCTTTACAAAAACTTTCAAACGGGTTGTCGTCGCCTTTGGTAAGCGTTGCTGAAAGTTCACTCACATTAGCTTCTTCACCCGTGGTAACACAGTCGTTACAGTAATCGAATACTTGCTTACGTAACTCGTCTTTTTCAGATTTATCAAACTCTTGCTCTGATAAGTAGTCTTCTACCGCATTGAGCATCACTTGACTTTGCTGCTTAGGATCAATGCCCTCTTCACAACCTAAAAAGTCTAAGAAAAAGTCAGCGACTTTACGCCCTGCACGACCTTTAATAAATGAAATATAACGATTGTCTTCTGCCTGGGTATCCCATGCGGTTAAGTCAATACGAGCAGCCAATTGCATACGCGAAATATCTAAATGACGCGATGCGGCTAAATCAAGCTCAGAGGTCATTGAGTAATGCTCTTTAATATTGATCATGGCAATCAACATATAATCAGTCGCCACGTACTGATAGTGACAAAATACTAAATAGCCCGTTTCGTTAAAGGCGTATTTATCTAACTCTTCTTTTAATACCGTTGATGCTTGCTCGGTCATATGCCAAAAGCCAAGTTCATTATTGCGATAGCTTTGCATGGTAGAGGCAACAATACTGTTTTTTTCGCCACTAAAAGCACAAAACCCTTTGCCTGGCTTGCCATTGTAGGCATGGTGTAATTGCTCAATGAATACAGCGACTTTATCATTGATTGTCATTTCGTCGTTACGAAGGTGAATTTGAGTGTCGTCATCTTTTTTGTCTACATAGTGTACGACTAATTTTTTAACATCTATTGCCATCTTTGTTTTTCACGCCTCTGGTGTTAAAATACGGGAATATAACTCTTTTTATTGAACCAACTGATGCCAATCTTATCAAAATACTCTAATGAAGAAGTAGAACAAATCGTCGATCAGCTTATTGATGTTTTATCAAAACATAATGCGCCGGTTGATTTAAGTCTTATGTGTTTAGGAAATTCTATCACGCATATCTTAAAAGAGCATGTACCAACAGGGAAAAGACAAGCCGTTACCGAGAACTTTGCAAAAGCACTCGCGCAGTCGGTTAAGTAAACTCTATGAATTTATCGCAGCACAACCAGTTTTCATCGAAAGCGAGTCAATTATTAAGTTGGGGTCATTGGTTTACATTTGCCAATATTGGCTTAGCGCTTTTAATTAGCTTAAGCTATTTATTTGCCGATTCGCCACCGACCACTTATATGGGTATAACCTATATGATGGTTACTTGGCTAAGCCACACTAGCTTTATTGCATTTTTAGCGTTTGTGCTGACGGTTTTCCCTTTGAGTTTAGTATTCCCCTACCCACGGCATATACGTGGTATGGCAGCAGTGATTGCAACTGTCGGGGCCTCAATACTGACTTTAGACGCTTACGTTTACTTTAACTTAGGTTATCACTTAAATGCCTCTGCACTGCCTGAAATTATTTCACTGTTGTGGCATCGTGTAACAAACTCACCCGCACTTACCACCTTGCTTGCAGGCAGCATAGTGTTAGCCATATTAGCGTTTCAATTGACTGTTAGTAATTTTACTTGGCATCATTTAGGGCGTTTAAAACAGTTTAAATTTGCCCGTTATGCCGGTTCATTTTTAGTGATTTGTTTTGCGCTAAGCCACAGCATTCATATTTGGGCTGATGCAAATTTAAAATTTGATATCACTAAACAAGATAATGTACTACCACTTTCGTACCCGACTACGGCAAAAAGCTTACTCGCTAAAAACGATTTGCTGGATGTTGAAAGCTACGAGCAAGCGCACAACGTTAAAATTAATAACCAAGGTATTAATTATCAAGCACCTGTTCCATTAGAAAAATGTGAAGATTACAGCGCAGCAAAAGTTGATATATTGGTGTTTGATAATGACGAGCAGCTAGCAAAATTTGTTGCCAGCCAACAAAGTATTTATAAAAACACGCAATTTTTACAACCCACCGATCATAGTGATATGTTATTTGGGCTTGTGTATGGCTTGCCAGCATTTTACAAAACGAACATTATTGAGCAGCAAACTTTACCCGTTTGGCAAAGCCAACGCCGTAGTGTGGAAGTGGCCGGTATTGATGAGCTGAGCTTTATTAACGAGCAAGCACACAAAGACAGTGCAATAAAAATTGTTAAAGGGGCTGAAAACGCCACTGTACGTGATGACGCTACTGAATTTTTTGCTTTTAGTATCTCGCAAAATAGCAATGAAATTGTAACCACGTCAACATTGTATAGTTCCGATAAATTTATTTCTAAGGTGAACGGTTTAATTCAGCCTAGCGATATTATCGCTACGAGCCTTGGCCAATACTTAAACTGTAATGCGCTTGCGCAACAAACTATGCTGGGCGAAAACTTGTACAGTAAAAGTAATAATATTGGGGTTAATTACTCGCAAGGCGTGGTGATTGCTTACAAAAAAGATAGAATCACGCTTATTGATCGTGATGGAAATTTTAGAAATATCTCTGCCGCTGAAGGGTTTTCAATTGAACAAGGGCTTGATATTCCATTTTTAGTGCATGGTATTAAAAAGCTTAAAACATTTTCTCAATAGCACCTCATAATACGAGCGAGTCATTAAAACTGACTCGCTTAGTTTCTGTTATTACTCCTTTGCACTTGCTATCCCCCCAAGCTAGGTTATAGTTTTTATCATTAAAAATTATTAACTCGATCAGAATATACAAAGGATAATCATTATGTTCAGCGTTATTAATCTGATCATTACTGTCTGTATTTTATGTTTTAGCTCTCTTGCATTAGCTCAAACCACCTATTTCAAGTGCGTCACTCCCAAAGGCACCACTTTCTCTCAGTTTCCCTGTAGTGATAATGCTACCTCACACACAATAACCGCCACTGAGCCTAAGCAAACCGGTAAAGAAATAAACTATACCAAACAGTTAAACGAGCTGGAACGAGATACGATTATTTCCAACCTAGAAGCAGAGCTGCGCAGTAATCAGCATAAGTTAGCAATACTTTTACGAGAAAAAGACAGGGCTGATTTTAAACAACAGCAGCGTTTAAATCATATATTGAGCGCAGATGATAAAAAGCGTATTAGCAAAGATATTAGAAACACACAGAAAAAATTAGATAAGCAATATAAAAAAGATAAAGCATTGATTGAAAAGCGTATTAAAAAGTTACAAAAAAAGATTGATGCCTATCAACCTTAATCAGACTAACTTCAATAAATATCATCTTAATTAGCTTGGTTTTAAATATAAAATAACATACCCTTAACATCTATAGAGCATAAACTCTATTGTGTGTTTAGTGGTGTAATTTCCTTTGACCACCTTTTTCGGATTTAATACTAATACCAATTGCATTAAATTAGTGATCTATTATAGCGACAAAGAAATAAGTCGATAACAAGGCGAAAATTATGATACATAGTTGTTCTATATAAATAATTTTTAACGCAGCTAGCGGATTATTTAATACGCTAGAATGATCATGTTTTTAATAAAATTGGTATAACCACCGGCATTATCCTAAACACCTAAAGGCGTCTATTAAGGAGTACTGATGCAACCACGCCAAATTGCTGAATTAATTTTAACCGGTTTTAAAAAGCATTATTTGCTGTTTCAAAGAACAACAGCCAAGGCTCCCTACGCTTTTGCTAAAAGAGACTGGCAAGCTATTAATGATATAAGTCGCCTGCGTATAAGCTATTACGATGATCGGGTAAACGAAACAACAAAAACACTGCGAGAACGCCAGCAAACAGACGCGCTAAACGAGAGCTTATGGCTTGAAGTGAAAAAGCTTTACCAACACTTTTTATGTTTTCATCCGCAAGCAGAACTTGCTGAAACATTTTATAATTCAGTATTCTGCCGCCTGTACCACCGCCGCTATTTTCACAATGACTTTATTTTTGTAGAAGCCACGCTCAAAGATGCGCCTTCTGTGCCCGTTGAAGCTGAATACCGTAGTTATTTTCCTGTTGTAGATGGTTTAAAGCCCACCATTAAGCGCATTATTAATCACTTTGATTTTAAGGCCGATTTTGTCAATCTAGAACGCGATATTCGTTTATTAGTTAAAGCCTTTTATAAACAAGCACCCGATACACACCACCAACATTGGCAAATGCGTTTTGATATATTACATACCCCGTTTTATCGTAATAAAGCCGCTTACATTGTGGGGCGCGTTGTATCGCAAAGTGGCGTTCAGCCTTTTATTATTGCGGTGTTACACCATGAAGATAAAGGCCTTTATTTAGATGCCTTACTTACAAAGTCGTCACAAATGCGCGTTATTTTTGGCTTTGCGCGTGCCTATTTTATGGTAGAAACTCATGCTCCTTCAGCGTTAGTACGGTTTTTAAATCAACTTATGCCTAATAAAACCCTCGCCGAGCTTTACAACGCCATAGGCTTTCATAAACAAGGTAAAACCGAGTTTTATCGCGAGTTTTTGAATCATTTAACCCATTCTAATGATGAATTTACCATTGCTCCCGGTACACCGGGTATGGTGATGATGGTATTTACCCTACCCTCGTTTGGTTATGTATTTAAAGTTATTAAAGATAAATTTGGTGAAAGTAAGCCGTTTGGTCGCGATACGGTATTAAAACGCTATCAACTGGTTAAAAGTCATGACCGTGTTGGCCGAATGGCTGACACCATAGAGTATTCAAACGTCGTATTTCCTTTGGCACGATTTGATAGTAACTTGTTAGCACAGTTGCACAAAACCATTGGCTCATCGATGGTGATTGAAGGTGACTGGTTAATCATAAAACATTTATACATTGAACGGCGAATGACACCGCTTAATTTGTTTTTAGAAAATGCAGACGAAAAAAGTGCCGCCGATGCCATTGAAGAGTATGGCCAGGCGCTTAAAGAAATGATTGCCGTGAATATTTTCCCTGGCGATATGCTGTTAAAGAACTTTGGTGTAAGTAAGCACAAACGTATTATTTTTTATGATTACGATGAAGTGCAATATTTAACAGACATGAACTTTAGAGCACTACCCAAAGCAAAAAGTTATGATGATTATTTGATGGATGAACAAAGTTACTCGGTTGCTCCGCAAGATGTATTTCCAGAGCAATTATGTACCTTTGTAATGCCTAACCCAACATATAAACAATTTTTAACCAGTACGCACCCAGAACTACTTGATGTGAGCTTTTGGAAACAAGCACAACAAAATATAAAAAATGGAAAGGTGAGTCATATTTATCCCTATCCTACAGCACAGCGTTTTATCCATTACTGGTAAACGTTAAGGACACACAATGAATATAAGTAAAATAGATTTAAATTTACTGGTTTATCTCGATACGTTACTGCGCGAATGTAACGTTACTCGTGCCGCTAACCAGCTTAGTATTACTCAACCGGCAATGAGTAATGGACTTAAACGCCTACGTAACCTTTTTAACGATCCTATTTTAGTGCGTACCAGTGATGGTATGGTGCCGACCGAGCGCGCTATTGAGTTACAGCCTGTTATTCGCGGTATTTTGATGACGCTTGAAGAAACGCTAGCACCTAATCGCGAATTTGAAGCTAAACAAAGTAAACGCGTGTTTAGAATTATGGCCAGTGACTATGCAGCCAGTACCATGGCACCGCGTTTGTTAGGGAAATTACATGAAGAAGCCCCAGACACCACATTAGATATTTTAACGCCCAGCGATGTAACTTTTCATGATGTAGAAAACGGTAAAGTAGACATGGCAATTAACCGCTTTGAGAACTTACCGCAATCGTTTCATCATAAGCGAATTTGGAAAGATAGCTTTTGCTGTTTAGTAAGATCCGACAACCCTATTATTGAAAACTTTAGCCTAGATAGCTATTTAAAAGCCCGTCATATTTGGGTAAGTAAAACAGGCTTTGGTGTTGGGGTTGGCATGGATCCAAAAGATGTGCAAAAGCTGGGTTGGGTTGACGAAGCGCTCGCACATTTTGGGAAGCATCGAAATATTGCCACGTTTACTCGTAACTACCATGTTGCGATTCATTTAGCGAAAGAAAAAAACCTAGTGGCGACTTTACCTTCAAAAGCGGCCAATATTTATGTAGACGATCCGGGGCTTAAAATACTTGAACCACCCTTTCCAATTCCACCATTTGAACTTGATATGATATGGAGCCCTTTGTTACACAGAGATGCTAGCCATATTTGGTTACGTCAAAAAGTAGCCGAAGTAGCTGAAGAGCTTAAATAACCTTCTTACATGCTTTTATGTAAATTTTGCTTGCTAGCAGTATGTTAGCAAGCTTGCCTAGACCTCCCCATAACAATAAAACCATGAAAAACAATTAGTTAAAAAATAAAACCGCGTTGGAATGCCGCTTGCTTAGTTATCTATGTATTTTAAATTAACAGAGGTCATTATTATGAGCACCCATCAAGGACAAGAGATAAATCATATCACCGACATTATCCAAGTAATGAATAGCGGTATCGACTTTTACGAAAAAGCACAAGATAAAGTACAAGATCCTAGCGTAAGTGCATTATTTCAGCGCATGATCGACGCCCGCAAAGTAAGTGTTGAAAGCTTACAACCCTATGCAATTAATCAACAAGGTGCACGTGAAGATGGCTCTTCGTTCGCGGTAGAAGCACGCAGAGCATTTACCGCTTTGCTCAGTACATTTACTAGCGATAACGACCAAACCTACATTAAAGAGCTTGAAGAAGTAGAAGATAAAACCTTAGAAGAAATTAAAACAGCGTTAAAAAAGCCTCAATCACATGATTGTGAAGCGGCGCTGTCAAAGGTATTGCTTACCATGCAAAGCTGTCATGCTGAAATGAGTAAAATGCAAAAACATTAAGTTTAAAAACTATAAAAGGGCCTTACGGCCCTTTGGTTGTTAAATAACAATAGGAGAGTTATTAGGGTCTGTTGACCTTTTAAGGTTGAATTTGCAGCAGTCTGTTTGGTATTTAGGCAAGACAGAGCCTATGTGGTGTGGTTATTCCCCATAAATAGGCGATAACGCTGCATCAATACCAAACAGGCGCTGCCCGAAGGGTTCTGCCTAGGGGCGATTTACTCTTTGTTGCTCGGTTTTTACTTAGCCCACTAGGTTACAAACCTCGCGCCGCGATTAAACCGCTCCTAGTTTGAACAAATTTTAATCCAAAAAGGTCAACAGACCCTTATTAAAAGCGGTATTCTGCACCTACGTAGTAGTAAGCACCGTTAAAACCAAATGGCGCTGAACGACGAGAGTACTTAAATACCCCATCACTGCTGACAATGGTATTACCTTGAGCATCTACAATAGTACCTGAACGTGAATTACCTATGGTGTTTTCATCAGGGTAAACATCAAATAAGTTATTTGCGCCAATGTTTACCGATAAATTATCAGTTACAAAGTAATTAACTTTAATGTCAGTTAAAATTTCAGCACCGTAAGTCTGGCGACCGCCATCTTCAACTGTGTACTCACCAAAACGATTAAGTGATAAATTAACAGTCCAGTCGTCACGGCGATAAAGTGCACTTAAGTTAATGCGATCTTCTGGTTGCCATTCTTCGATGATAGAAATTTCTTGATCAGAAAACACATCATCGACTGGCACGGTTTCAAGACCAGAACCTGCAGGTGTAAATAACGACACCACATCGGTTTCGGTAAAGTTGGCCGCTAATGTAAAATCAAGCGTGCCGCCTAGGCCTTCTGTATTCCATGTAGCTACAAAGTCGATACCTTGCGTTTCTGTGTCAGCCCCATTTAAGAAAAACTGTCCTGCACCAGCACCCGAGCTAAGTAACGCGGCATCAAGACTGTTTGATAAACCTTTGCCTAAGCGATTACTAATTACAATACGGTCGTCAATATCGATTGAGTAGTAATCAAGCGTTACATTAATATTATCGCTTACGTTATAAACAATACCTAAACTGCGGTTTTGTGATTTCTCTTCTGTTAACTTAGGAATACCTAAACTTTGCGCCAAGGTTGAATCGTTTCTAAACGTGCCCACTTCTTCAGCCACTAAATTGCCATTAGGACCAACAACAAACTGCGTGCTGATATTGTTAAAGTACAACTGCTGCATTGAAGGGGCTCTAAATCCTGAGCTTAATGCACCACGAAGTGAAATATCTTCGGTTAGTGACCAGTTACCCGCGAGTTTAAAGTTAACTGTATCGCCAAATCCTTTGTAATTATCGTAACGTAACGCCCCTGAGATAATCACATCTTCAATAACGTAAGCTTCAGCGTCTAAATAAAACGAGATCACATCGCGCGACTCATCAACCGACGATGCTGGCGATGAACCACCAAAGCCTTGTGTGCCACCTGATGCATTTTCGCTACCAATACCACCGCTCAGTCCATCATAAATATTAACACCATTGTTGGTATCGTAATCGCGGTATGCGTATTCGCTGCCCTCTAAAATACGGTACTCATCGGTGCGTATTTCTGCGCCCATTGCTAATGAGTAATCATCAAAATTTTGAGTAAAATCAAGATTAATTGTTTGCAGTGATAACTCCATACCATACGCGTAACCTTCACGTGGAATAGTGGCGCGAATATCTGCGGCGCTTAAACCTTGGTCGTAACGTAAGAAGTTGGCATAAGAGGCATTAATCGTATCGCTAGTGGTGTAATCAATGCTGTTTTCACCATAGGTGTACGATAAGTCTAAGCTTGAATCGTTATCAAACTGCGTTTTATAACCAAAGTTATATGAAATATCGTCAATCGTAGTGTTTATTTTTGGTAAAAAGCCAGCCGGAACTGTCGCATCACCATCTTGTAATACTGGGTTACCACCGGCATTGGCATTATGACGGAAAAATGCTGCTGATTCGTTATCACGCGTTGAGTAGGTAATAAAACCGTATAGTTCACCCGCTCCTAATTCGTAGCCGGTGTTAACCGTTAAACCAAATTGTTGAGAGTCGGCATCGCCAATTCTAAATGTATCGCGTGGCGCGGTTAGTTCACGCGGGTCGCCTGCCAGTAACGTGCCGTCACTGAGCTCAGTACAACCATAAAATTGACATGAACCATGAAGCCCTGCACGGTTAGTTGGTGCGCGGTCACGGTAGTTTATAGTTGTATTTAAATAACCATTGTCACCTAAAGCAAAGCCTTTATTAAAGTCGATGTTAACAGTTTCGCCATCACCTTCTGAATACTCACCGTAGTTAATAGCGGCTTTACCACCTTCGCTGCCATCTTTGAGCACAATATTTATAACACCGGCAATTGCATCAGAACCATATTGAGCCGCAGCGCCATCACGCAGTACTTCAATACGTTTAATTGCTGAGGCTGGAATAGCGTTCATATCGGTACCCGCCGTACCACGCCCCACCGAAGTATTAATATGAATAATACTGGCTTGGTGACGACGCTTACCATTGATCAATACCAACGTTTGATCTGGCCCTAGGCCACGTAGCGTTGCTGGTCTTAATGCGTCAGTACCATCACTGATAGATGAACTTGAAAAGTTAAAAGAAGGTGCAATAGCTTGAAGCATGCGGCCAACTTCTGTTTGGCCGGTATTTTCGAGTGCTTCTGCACTTAAAATATCAACGGGGACAGGTAAGTCTTCAACTGAGCGCCCTGCCACACGACTACCTACAATAGCAATTTTTTCGATGTTTTGTTCTGCGCTTTGTTCAGCGGCATTGATTCCTTGTGAATTAACTGCAAGTAAAGCAGGTAATACAGCTGCACTAACTCCTGAAAGCTTCATCATGTTGTTATCTTTCCTATTGATTTGTTTGAGTTTAATACTCAGTAAACCATTTTGATCAACAACCGCATCGAGCTGTGTCTCAGCCAGTAATGCTTTTAGTGCATCAAGTTGAGAATAAAATCCATACAACGAATTTGCTTCGTATTGCTTGGCAAGTTCATACGAAAAAACCACAGTTTGTTCTGTTTGCTTAGCAAATTCTATTAAGGCTTTGTCTGCTCGTTGCGCTTTTATATCAAATTGCATCATTTGCCCCTCGGTTTGACTTGCATACACACTGATACTAAAAAACAGCGGTGCAACAAGGCCAAATTGAGTTAAATGGCACGTATGGTTACTGCGCAACTTATATAAACAGTTAGCAAACAAAAATCCTCTATAGTTTTTTATCATTTTTTTAATCTTTAAATTACTTTTTACACTCTTATGAGCAACATTGATTAACAATGGTGTGATTTTCATTACGATTACCTATGATTTTTTTTGATATTTTAGGCTAACAACATGCTCGCCTAAACGTTCATGTTCAATCGAAAAATTATTTTGCAAGCTCTCTAACAGCCCTGCCACATCACCCGCTTTAAAAACACCGGCCACTTTTATACGGGCTAACTCATCAGACGATAGTTCAAACCGCGTGGCGGTATAACGGCTAACTTCGTTTAAGGCATCAACCAGTTGCTCACCATTAAATATCAACATGCCATTTTGCCAAGCTAAGTCACGCTGTACATCATCAACCGATAACTGTGTGATTGGTTTGGTAACGCTTTGTTCAATAATGGCTTTTTCACCGGAAATCACAATATTGGCATTAATTTGACGAATTTCATGATTGTTATTATCAGCTTGTTGATACGCTTTAAAATCATCAGCATTAACAGCAACGCTAGGATCGGTGATCATCACTTTACCCTCAGTAACGACCAGCTCGAGATCTGACGAAGTATTGCGCTGCACATTAAATACAGTACCGAGAGCGGTAAAGCTTTTATCACCGGCCATCACGCTGAATGGGCGTGATGCATCTTTAGCAACATTAAAACGCCCCTCGCCACGACTTAGTAACAATTGCCTACGGCCTTGGCTATAAGCGACTTCCAATGAGCTATTGGTATTAAGTTGTACAATTGTGCCATCTGGTAAAACATAGGTTGCTTGCTCGCCAACTTTTGTTTTATAAATTTTTGTATAATTTACCTTGGCTAAATTTTTGTTGAAATTGCTATCTATATTTAGCAATAAATAGCTGCACATCATTAATGCAGCAACAATACTTGCTGCCATGCCAAATACATACGCAGGCTTTGTTTTGCTATTAGCCGATTGTTTATTTGGAAATAATACGCTGAGTTCGTTAAGTACACTCAGGTCATCCCAAAGCTGAGCTAATTCATACACCGCATTTTGATGAGCAGTACTTTGTAGCATCCACAGTTTAAATTGTTCTTGCTCTTCTTTTGTAAGGCCACGGTCAATAGCACTGATCCATTGCGATGCTTTTTCTAATATTAATTCTTTTGAGGTAAATTGATGGATGTTATTCATTTTGCTGCCCTCATTATGTCCGCACTTTGTTGGCAATGGTCGCTCTCATCGTGTGACTGCTCGCGCATATATAGCATGGTATTTAATAACCCTTTGGCAATGTGTTTTTCTACCGTACTTTGACTTAGCTGCATTTGCTGTGCGATCTCTTTTTGGCTCATTCCATAGACTTTTTTTAAAATAAAGCACTTTCTTACAACAGGACTTAATTGCTCAGTCGCCCGACAAAATAATAAAAAACGCTCTTTAGAGGTGTATTCGTCTTCTAATTGCATTGATTTAAGCAATTTGGGGAGTTCAGTTTCGTGATTTAAAGGGGTACTAAATTTATTATCCCATTTAGCTATATGATTAAGTGCTAGGTGTTTAGCTGTTTTTAACATGTAGCTACGGGTGTATTGAATATCTTGCTTTAATTCAGCTTCATAACTTTTAACAAAGGTTTCTTGAACAATATCATCAACATCGTCAGGCAACACAATTTTAGACACGAAGCGCCGCAGTTGCGTGGATATGTCTGAGAATGTACTGGCTAATTTAAGTCCTCGAGCCACGTGGGTAGTCCCTTGTTATTATTATTACCGTAAGATTACGAGTTTTAGGGCTAATTACAAGGAGTTTTGTTAATTATTGGTTATTTATTAGTTGCTAACATACATAGTGCAATGTAAACGTATTACCTTTTAAAACTTTTTTAATCATTATGCCTATTTGGTAAATATTGAAAGTTAGCGCAATTTTAGTTGATTTGGCTTTTTATAATGAGGGCAAACAGATATTTAGCTTAATTTTATTGGCGTGTTGTGTAGTAATTTAGTAGTCGCAACGCTACTATTAACGGATAGGAGTTACATATGAACAATCAAAAATTATCAGATTTTGAGCTTTATTTTCAAATTGATGAAAGTAATCGCGTCAATCTGTTTGCCGTGGATGATTCGGCTGTGCCAAAAAGCTTAGCTGAACTTGACGCTGATATTCCGCCTTTATTTAAACTTGCTAACGAAGTAAGCAGTTTAGAGCAAAGCGCCTTAGGCCCTTTGCGTAATTTAGGTGATATTGCCCAAGAACTAACTACTTTTTTACAAGCTCAGTCGCGCAAAATAGATTTGATCATGAGTCATATTTTAGCCTCTGAACAACCTGAAGATAACTCAATCTATTGCGACAGTTACGGCGGTGGCGGCATTAAGTTTACCAGTGAACATTTGTATACATTAGGGCAAAAGTTTCGTACTAAACTTTTTTTACAACACGAGGCCTCTGCGGTGTATTGTTATAGCGAAGTGGTTGCCATTGAAAAACAAGATAATGAGCACTACCAATATACCCTGTTATTTGTATCAATAAGAGACAGCGACCAAGAGCTGGTTGTAAGAGCCAGCTTACATGCGCAAACTCGCCAGCTTAAAAAGCGCCAGCAACTTGAAAAAGCCAAAGAGAGTACAAACGATAAAAGCTAGCGTTTATTTACTTCTCAAATCGCTTTAAAATTGTGAGCCAAACGCTCATTTAGAAGTGACTTAGCAGTAATTGAACTGCTAAACTAGCCCCATCTTTATTTGTATTAAAAATCCATGAACTTTAGACTTTTACCTGAATGGGCCGAGCAAGACGCTGTTATGCTTACATGGCCGCATAAAGACACAGATTGGGCTGATAATTTAGCCCGTGTAGAACCTGTATATATTGAGCTTGCTAAGCATATAACAACGCAGCAAAAGCTTGTTATTGTGGCGCATAATAGCGCCTTAAAAATGCATATTACAGCATTGCTAAATAGCGCTAACATCTCTTTGAATCGTGTTCATTTTGTAGTAACCCCTACCAATGATACGTGGGCTCGCGATCATGGCCCGCTTACTTGTAGCGCTATTGACTCACCCGAGCAACTAAAAGTATATGATTTTACTTTCAATGGTTGGGGCAATAAATTTGAAAGCGCATTAGATAATCAAATTAATCGTACTTTGGTAAAAGAGTTAAGTAGCAAAAAAAACCACTATCAAGCGCTCGATATGGTACTTGAAGGTGGCGGTATTGAAATAAACGAGCATGGTGTGTTGCTAACAACCAGCGAATGTTTGCTTAATAAAAACCGTAATCCAAATTTAAACCCAAGTGACATAGAAGCGCTTTTAAAAGCGCACTTGGGCGCAACAGATTTTTTATGGGTTGATCATGGCTATTTAGCAGGTGACGACACCGACAGCCACATTGATACCTTAGTGCGTTTTGCACCAAATAATACACTTGTGTATGTGCAATGTGACGATGAAAGCGATGAGCACTTCAGCGCGCTTAATGCCATGCAAAAGCAACTACAAAGCTTTAAAACTGCCGATCGCACCCCATATAAGCTAATTGAGTTGCCATGGCCAAAAGCCGTGTACGATGATGAAAACACGCGTTTACCCGCCACCTATGCAAATTACTTAATTATTAACAATGCGGTATTAGTGCCTACTTATAACGATGTAAACGACCAACGCGCGTTAGCACAGGTTCAAAAAGCATACCCAGATCACACAATTATTGGGGTAAATTGTTTACCTATTATTGAGCAATTTGGCAGTCTTCACTGCATTACAATGCAATTACCTCGTGGATTTTTAGCTGGAGCAGCACAATGACAAGCCCTGCAAATTTATCAGTTGCCTTAGTGCAACAAAGCAACAGTGACAACGCTGAACACAATATTGAAAAATCAATTGCTGGCATTCGCGATGCAGCCAGTCAAGGTGCACAACTTGTTGTGCTACAAGAGTTACACCGTAGTTTATACTTTTGCCAAACCGAAGATGTCGACGTCTTTGATTTAGCCGAAACAATACCTGGGCCGAGTAGTAATACGTTAGGTGAACTTGCTAAAGAGCTTGGTATCGTGATTGTCGCGTCTTTATTTGAAAAGCGCGCTACAGGCCTTTATCACAATACCGCAGTGGTGCTCGAAAAAGACGGCAGTATTGCCGGTAAATACCGTAAAATGCATATACCGGATGACCCTGGCTTTTATGAAAAGTTTTACTTTACTCCAGGCGACTTAGGCTTTGAGCCTATTCAAACCTCAGTGGGCAAACTTGGCGTACTGGTGTGTTGGGATCAGTGGTTTCCTGAAGCGGCGCGTTTAATGGCGATGGCAGGTGCCGAGCTTTTAATTTATCCAACGGCCATAGGCTGGGATCCACGCGATGATAAAGACGAGCAAACCCGTCAAAAAGATGCTTGGGTTATTAGCCAACGAGCCCATGCGGTAGCCAATGGCGTTCCGGTGATTAGCTGTAATCGTGTTGGTCTTGAGCGCGACCCGAGTGGACAAAGTGACGGCATTCAATTTTGGGGTAACTCGTTTATTGCAGGTCCCCAAGGCGAAATATTGGCAGAGGCCGATAATCAAAGTGAACAAATATTAATGGTTGAACTTGATCAAAAACGCAGCGAGAACGTAAGACGTATCTGGCCGTATTTACGCGACCGCAGAATTGATCATTATCAAGATTTAACAAAAATCTATCGCGACTAAATAATAGTATGGCTCTTAGCAGCTAAGAGCCTAATTTAATGGAGTAATTAATGGCGTTTGAGCAATGGGCAGCCTTGCCTTGGGTAAAATCTCAAAAAGATAAAATTCAATGGGGCGAGCTTTTAGGCAGTGGCTTGAGCATTGCCATTGCACAAGGTGTAAAACAACAAGATAACTTAGTGTTAATAGTTACGCCAGATACACCAAGTGCTTTGCGCCTTGAAACCGAATTAGAGTATTTGCTTCCGGATAACCCGGTAATGATATTTCCGGATTGGGAGACATTGCCTTATGATCATTTCTCTCCCCATCAAGATATTATTTCAGCGCGCTTAGCAACGCTTAATACCCTGAAAAACGAGCAACAAAGCGTGCTCATTATGCCTGTATCAACGCTGATGCTGCGCACGGCCCCAGCTTCGTTTATATACGGTTCAACGCTTAATTTTAAAGTGGGCGATAGATTAGACACCCACGCTTTGCGTGAAAACTTAGAGCAAGCGGGTTACATGCACGTGCAACAAGTTATGGAGCATGGCGAATATGCAATACGTGGCTCTATTGTTGATTTATACCCGATGGGCA
The DNA here is from genome assembly GCF_900116475.1 of Pseudoalteromonas sp. DSM 26666. Taxonomy (NCBI): domain Bacteria; kingdom Pseudomonadati; phylum Pseudomonadota; class Gammaproteobacteria; order Alteromonadales; family Pseudoalteromonadaceae; genus Pseudoalteromonas; species Pseudoalteromonas sp. DSM 26666. The sequence continues at coordinate 768,604 of NZ_FPAR01000001.1, forward strand.
GTAAACACCCATTTAGGCTCGATTTTTTTGATGACGAGCTTGATACCATTCGCTTATTTGATGTGGAAACACAACGCTCAGATGAAAAAGTAGAAAAAATTGAGTTACTTCCTGCCCATGAATTCCCCACTAACGACACGGATATTGAACGCTTTAGAATAAACTATCGTGAAAAGTTTGGCGCAAGCGCAGAGCAAGACTCTGTCTATATGCAAGTTAGTAAAGGTAATTGGCCTGGAGGTATTGAATACTACATGCCATTATTTTTTGATGGCTTGGCGACTATTTTTGACTATTTGCCTGAATCAACGACCGTGATGCAATTAGGCGATTTAGAACATGCGGCGGATAACTTTTGGCACGATGTTAATGTACGCTATGAAAACCGCCGTGTGGACCCCTTGCGCCCACTTTTACCACCGGATGAATTGTACCAGCCAATCAATGAGCTATTTTCAAACTTAGGTAATTATGGCCGCATTCGTTTATCGCAAGCAAAATTGGGCACTAAAGCGGGCAATAAAAACCTTGCCGTTAATGAATTACCCAATGTCCGCATTGATCATAAACAACATGAACCTTACAACGCATTCATTAGCTATGTGGCAGAGCAAAAAAAGAAAAAAGGCCGAGTTGTCATTAGTGTTGAGTCGGATGGTCGACGTGAATCATTACTGAGTATATTAAAACCCAGCGGCTTAAAATTTAAAGAGTTTGATACTTTTGAGCAATTTACCAACAGCAGTAGTGACGTTGGTTTAATTGTAAGCCCACTTGAACAAAGTGTCGTGCTTAGCACAAAACCTAGCCTGAGCATTATTACTGAGCAAGAATTGCTTGGAATTAAAGTATCACAACGCAGACGCCGTAAGCACAAGTATGAAGCAAGCCAAGATGCGCTAATTCGTAACTTAGCAGAGTTAAAAGAAGGCCAACCGGTTGTGCACCTTGACCATGGTGTTGGCCGTTATCAAGGACTGCAAACAATTGATGCTGCCGGTGTGGTTACTGAATTTGTAACCATTATTTATGCCGGTGAAGCAAAGCTCTATGTGCCGGTATCAGCGCTTCATATGCTTAGCCGTTACTCTGGCGGTGAAGAAGCCAGTGCCCCACTGCATAAGCTCGGCTCTGATGCGTGGGATAAGGCAAAAAAACGCGCCGCTGAAAAAGTACGCGATGTCGCTGCTGAATTGCTCGATATCTACGCTCAGCGCCAAGCAAAGCCGGGTAATAAATTTACGCTGGATGGCCAAGCTTATCGTCAATTTAGTGATAGCTTCCCGTTTGAAGAAACGGATGATCAACGTAACGCTATTGAAGCTGTACTGGGTGATATGCAATCAAAACAAGCCATGGATCGCTTAGTCTGTGGTGATGTAGGCTTTGGTAAAACCGAAGTAGCCATGCGTGCAGCGTTTGTTGCGGTTAACGATAATAAGCAGGTGGCTATTTTAGTCCCTACCACCCTACTTGCTCAACAACACTACGATAACTTTAAAGACCGCTTTGCTGATTTTCCAATTGAAGTGGGTGTATTGTCTCGGTTTAACTCGACCAAAGAGCAAAAAGAAACCCTTGAAAAGATGAGTAATGGCAAGCTTGATGTTGTCATTGGCACGCATAAACTAATTCAACAAGACATCAATTTTAAAGACTTAGGCCTGTTAATTGTTGATGAAGAACACCGATTTGGGGTGCGCCAAAAAGAAAAAATTAAAGCCCTGAGAGCTGATGTTGACATACTCACCCTGACCGCAACCCCTATCCCCCGTACTTTAAATATGGCCATGAGTGGTATGCGCGATTTATCTATTATTGCTACCCCACCGGCTAAACGCTTAGCTGTTAAAACTTTTGTGCGCCAACGCGACGAAGAGCTTATTCGCGAAGCGGTACTGCGTGAGATTAAACGCGGCGGCCAGGTGTACTTTTTACACAACAATGTAGAAACCATTGAGCGTGTTGCTCAAGAAATTAGCGAATGGGTGCCTGAGGCAACAGTTACCTCAGCCCACGGGCAAATGCGAGAGCAAGAGCTTGAGCAGATCATGACCGATTTTTATCACCAAAAATACAATGTACTGGTATGTACTACGATTATTGAAACCGGCATTGATGTACCCACAGCAAATACTATTATTATGGACAGAGCCGATAAACTCGGTCTTGCTCAGCTGCATCAATTACGCGGACGTGTTGGTAGAAGTCATCACCAAGCCTATGCTTATTTACTCACAGGTAACCCTAAAGCGCTCTCTAAAGATGCGAAAAAGCGTTTAGATGCCATTGCCTCATTAGAAGATTTAGGCGCAGGCTTTGCCTTAGCAACCCACGATTTAGAAATTCGTGGTGCCGGTGAGCTATTAGGAGACGATCAATCTGGACAAATGCAAACCATTGGCTTTAATTTATACATGGAAATGCTTGAACAGGCTGTTAACGCGCTTAAAAATGGTCAAGAGCCAACCCTTGAAAATTTATTACAAAAACAAACCGAAGTTGATTTAAAGCTACCTGCCTTGTTACCTGATGATTATATTCATGATGTTAACGCGCGTTTAGGTATGTACAAGCGTGTAGCAAGTTGTGCTAACCTTGCTGATATTGATGAACTGCAAGTAGAATTGATAGATCGATTTGGTTTATTACCTGATGCAGCTAAAAACCTATTTAGTTTACAACAACTAAAAATGCAGGCGAGCAATTTGGGCATAACCAAAATAGAAGCTAACCCGAAAGGAGGCTACTTTGAGTTCAGTCAAAATACCAAGGTTAATCCTAGCTTCATTATTGGTTTGATACAAAGTGCGCCACACATTTATAAAATGGATGGCGCAAATAAATTACGCTTTGCCATTAGCGAGGCGAATGCCCGTGAACGCTTAAAAATGATCACTGCTATGATTGCAGATTTCGAAAAAAAGGTTAGCCATTAATGTTGCTGAAAAAATCGCTGGTTATTTTATGCTGCTTATTTAGCAGTACTGCATTTGCAGAGCGCTGGTTTGAAGTAGAGGTGTTAATATTTAAACAGCGCCCTGCTCCTTACTTACAAGAAGACTTTAGCTTAAAGCATGACGCCATTGAAGATAAAAACACCTTAGATTTATTGGCCTCTGCTTATAAAAACCAAGCAATGGACGCGTGTATAAACGGTGACCCACGCTTTCAAACACGTACATTTGCTGACACTTTGGTTAATTCAAACCCACAGTCTGCAGCGTGTAACGACAGCATTGATTATGTAAAAAGTTACGATGTGCTGCCAGTAACCCCTCAAGCACCAGTACAAGATACGATGGAGCAAACTTACCTGCTCGCTCCTGAACAACTGCAGTTTGAACAACAACGCCAAGCTTTAGACCGCAAAGGACTCACCCCTATATTACATACAGGCTGGCGGTTTGAAGGCGCAAGTAAATCACGCTCACCCAGTATGCACTTATTTGCAGGCAACCAATTAAATAACAATATGAACACCGGTTTTAGTTACGCCAATTCCGACTTTATTAGCTTACTTGATACTCCTGAGCCATTGTTTAATGAAGCACAGTCTCCGACCATGAAATGGGAGTTAGATGGCTTATTGAAAATACATTTACGCCATTATTTATACATTAATGCGGATTTCGACATTAGTGAAAAGCAAGATAATGGTGAGCTAGAATCAGCCCGTTTTTCACAATTTAGACGCGTTTTCAGCGAAGATATTCATTACTTTGATCATCCTCGTATGGGTATGATTGTACAAATTCGAAAATTTAACCATTAACAGTAGGAAAATAATAATGAAGAAGCTCCTAATAATTGCTGCAGCACTGAGTCTTGCTGCTTGTTCAAAAGTAAGCATGGAAAATTACGAAAAAATTAAAATTGGTATGGACAAAACAGAAGTTGAAGCACTTTTAGGCAGTGCTGATAACTGTGTAGAAAAAACATTACATACTAGCTGTACTTGGGGTGATGACGCTAAAAACATCGAAATTACCCTGGTATCAGACAAAGTAACGCTTTACAGCAAAAAAGGGCTAACGGATAAATAAGGACAACAAAGGAATAACGTATGTTATTCCTCTTTTTTTGCATCGCTGGTGTAAATAAGCTCTATGTTGACTATTTTACTGCGGTTTAAAGTGATTTTGTAACGCTGATAGAGCGTTTTATCCGGTTCGGTTAGAACCAATACCATGTTTAACTGATAGCGCCTTTCTACTCCCTGTTTAGAAATTTTATTGTTTTCTAAATGATAGAGCTTCCCTTCCCCTTTTTTTAAATAACGTGCAAACGGCGCGAGATTAAATTGCAGCGTTTGCTGCAAGCTATCGTAGCCTGGCAAAAATTCTTTAGCACTTACCCGGGTTTCACTAGCAAAATGCAGCCATTGCGCCGCCTGTTTGTTTTGCTGACGACGCTTAGAAAAAATTTTCCTCACTTCTTTGGGGATTTTTTTAAACCGGGTGTACTCTAACCAAATAAACTGACTCGCCACTTTATCTTTTGTGATACTGTTTTTAAAAATAAAGCGCCATTTTGGCCGCCCTCGCACAATAGCACGCCAAATAATACGGGTAATATCTTCTTTAAATATTTCTCTTAGCCCGTAAATAACCCCTAAAATTAGAATTAATGAAGCGGTTATTTCAGTAAAGGTAGAACGCGCATTTAAAATAACCACCATCACAAAAGCCATTATAACAGCTGTTACAGAGCCTTTTACCAACCGCTTTAAATAGCTATTAAGATAGCGTGTTTGGCGCTGTAAAATCACTCCATGCTCTATTAAACGCTGGAGTAAACGCATCTTATTAGTAATTCTGTTGGCGTCTTTAAGTGTTGAATCAGAATTATATTGCTGCTCTGCTCGATACTCACTCTCTGACTTACAAAAGTTTAATAAGTCGTTTCGTTCTTTAGCGTGATCGCTACTACGCGGGCCTTCATCAAGTAGCTTTAAAAAAGTTTGTTCAATTTGCCAGCTTAGGTAGTTATCAGCATTAGTATAAAACGGGATCAGCTTTTCGTTATCTGGGGTGTAACGTCTGAGTTTTCTAAGTAGGCTTTGGCTTTGTTCACAGAGCTCCATGGCTCGTTGATAAAACTCATCGCTTTCTTGAATTTTTAACGCATCTTTAATATCGGCATCAATTGCCAGACGCACTTGATAACAATATAAATTTAAATTTTGTCGGTAATCTTGCTGCTCACCTTTGTTTTTACTAACAAAACGGCTTCGTACCAATGGAAGATGAATGTTATTCGCGTTATAGGCTACAAAAGATTTAAATTGGTTATTAAAGTAAGACTCTTCGCTGAGTGTTTGCGCGTTAATACCCATTTCGTTTGGGATAGAAAAATAAAGATCGAGACGCTGCTCTGCACGCGGTGATAGTTGCGGTTCAATAACAAACGATAAATTTTCGTCTTGCTTTAACAATGATGCCTCCTTTGGTTATCTACCTGAGTTTACGTGCCTCTTTAATTTTGTTCAACAAAAAAGGCCTAGTAAAAACTAGGCCTTTTAGTAGTTCTAATGAATTAAAATTAGAACTTAACGTTTACGCTTGCAAAGATACGAGAACCAATTACGTCGTAAAGCTCTGGGACAGTACCCATATCATTACCACCTAGCACTGACTCAGGCTCTTTATCAAAGATATTATTCATACCACCAGTTAAACGAACATCGTCGTTTAAGTTATAGCTCATAGAGATATCATGGTAAACAGTGTCGTCTGTGCTAAAGAATTCACCATAGTACTCACCGTCCATACCTTTGATATAACGAGCGTTGTAAAGCACGCTGATATCATCATTAATATCGTAGTTAACTGAAAGGTTTGACTTAATTTCAGAGTAACCACCAATGTTTCCATCAATAGTGCCTGTGTAATCAATTTCGTCTTGCTCAAATTCAATTAAGTAAGTCGTATCTAGGTTGATACGGTAGTTATCAGCTGTATAAGAGATATTCCAGTCAATACCTGATGTATCTTGTGCGCCTACATTTGTTAATGCTGAGCTTAATTCAGATAAATCACCATCAGCTGTAATGTTTACTGCTGCACATGATTGCGTATTTCCAGCAAAACAGTTGCGCATTTCGTTTTGTACGTCTAAACGCGTAATTGCATTAGTAATATCAAACTTCCAGTAATCTAATGTAGTTGATAAACCGTCAGCAACTTCCCACACTAAACCGAATGTGAATGATCTGCTCTCTTCTGCTTGAAGATTATCATCACTTGTGTAGTTAACTTCGATTTGTGGATCTTGCTCGTTACCCCATGGATCTTCTAGGTAATCGAATGAACCTGTATTACCACCAAATAATTCAGCAACATTTGGAGCTCTAAAACCAGTAGCAAGTACAGAGCGAACCATAAAGCTATCTGTTACATTCCAAGTAGCACCAAGTTTCCACGTTGTTTCACCACCAAATGTTGAGTAGTTATCGTAACGTGCAGCACCTTCTAGAGTAACTGACTCAAGCACTGGCATAGATGCTTCAAAGTATACAGATTGAACAGAGTAATCACCGTCTGTTGGATCTTGTTGTGAAGCTGTGCTTTCGCCTCTTTGAGTAATTAAATCTGGTGTATAAAAACCACTTTCGAATCTATTCTCAACACCAATTGCGTAACCAATATCACTCTCTGTAACAGCACTGTAACCCGCAGATAGGATGAATTGCTCATTACCACCTTCGTTTGACTCTGTGTAAAGAGAGTTGCTCGATACTAATAGGTCACGATTAATTGCATCGCCACTAAACCAAAGCGCTTGGTCACCATAAATGCTTTGCTCCATGTTACCCGCATGGATTGAGTTTTGAACCTTATCTTCTGAGTCATTACGACCGTAAGTTGCGCTAATGTCCCAGCTTGCATCGTTATCTAAAAGACCTTGCAATGCAATAGACGCTCTGTATGTATCTGTTTTTTGCTCATAGATACGTGGACCCGCATCAACCATTCTACGACGGTACTCTAATGAATCGGCTAATACACCATCTTCATCGATAAATGCATTAGTGTATGCATTACTTAGCTTTGAAGTGTCTAAATCAATGCTTGCAGGTTGTGGTGCTAACTGTTGGCTTGAATCACGACGTGTGTACATTAAATCAACATTAAATGTTGTGTCTGAATCAAGTTCTTTATTAAAGCTAGTAAAGACGCTGTATAAGTCACTTGGTGTTTGTGCATAGCTTGACGGTGTGTAGTCATAACATGTATCACGGTCTTTGAATCCACCTTGACCATTTGGCGCTTTACCACCTAAAGTCCCTTCTGGGATGTAAGACGAACAACCTGGCTCAACAAATTTACGGTCTGACTGAATAATATCGCCACGGCTTGTGTACTGAGCACCTAATACTAGGTTACCGTCAGCCACTTGCATACCATGAAGTAAACTAACACCATAGTTTGTGCCGTCACCTTTGGTAGTTTGGCTACCTTCAACATTGACTTCAGAACCTTCAAAATCTTTTTTCGTGATGATATTTACAACACCAGCGATAGCGTCTGAACCATAAACAGCTGATGCACCATCTTTTAAGATTTCGATTGATTTAATCATGGCAACAGGAATAGTGTTTAAATCAACAGAAGAATCAGCGCCAGTGCCTGATGAAACCATACGACGGCCGTTTAATAGAACTAGGGTACGCTGTGCGCCCATACCACGAAGGTTAACTGTAGCAGAACCACCAGAACCATTGTTACTAGTCCCACCTAAGCTCATACCTGCCGCTGACGGTTGGTTTGAAAGTACATCTGCAACTGAGGTGTAGCCGCTCTTAGCAATAAAATCATCACCAATTACTGTGATTGGGCTAGCCGTTTCCATATCGGTACGGTTAATACGAGAACCCGTTACTTGAATTTTTTCAATTGACTTTGCTGCTTCGTCTGCAGCTAAAACCTGAACACTTGAGAACATTGGGATCGCTGCAATTACAGCTAAACCAAGAGTTGATTTTTTCATGGATGAACCCTACTTGTTGAAAATTTACCTAAATTGGTAATGCTCACTTTTATGAGAATTTTGAGTGAGCGGGAGCAACTTAGGCGCCTTTAACTGAACGAAAACTTAACGAACGTTCACTGTGCAATCAATGAAAATTAAGACGTCCCACGAAAGGAACAAAGGTTACAGTATGTTTCATTGTTAATTAATAAAAACAGTTAAAAATCATAAACTAAAGACCAAGCAATCACATAAAAAACACAGCTGAAATCAAATGAGTAGAGTTTGTAATCAAATGTAATTATTACAATAATGTGCCCTAAACAGGAAAATTAACATGTTAATCACAGCTCGTTATTAAAACGGTAAAACTAGGTGTTAATTACTAACCATATTTATGCAAGTAGATTGTTTATTTAGTCTGAATTTTTTTGTTATAAGTTTTAATCATGCAAATTTTATGTGTATTGAAGGTTTAAGACGGGCTGCCAATTAAACTAAAAACGGCTATCAAAGTGGATCCATTAGATAAATCTACATATTAATGACATGGGTGCTTTATTGCACGTATGAGCACAATTGAATAAGCAAGCCAAGCAGAGCTTAAGTTATAAACTTGGAAGGTAAATGGATATGTAAAAGCTATATTAAGAATGGTTATTTTATCAGATAGACTTTAATTGCAGATAACTATTAAATGTGAGGCATTTGGCTTTGCCGCTATAATTTTACGGGAATGGCGCAGTTAAAAACCACGCCTGAGCAGAAAGCCTTTAATAGGTAACGTTAAAAAAATATTCAACATTTTCACTTATGCCAGTGTTTGTATCGACAGTAGTAAGAATAAGCTTCCACACCATGTTTTTTTCTGAGCAAATCCCTACCATAGTATTAGCTACCCAAACGCTACCCTGATTTTTAAATTGTACGGGAATGTAACCCATATACATGCTAACGCCTTCTAATTTTGCTGCAGTTATTGTTACACCAGTCGGTAACTGAGTGTAAATTGAAAACGGTGTCTCTGGTGATAGGGTTTCTTCGCTTAGCCAAACTTTAACTTGATTTGGAAAAATACACGGGTTGTTATTTTTACACTCTGTTTGTGATTGATTTACTTTTGGTGTTGATGTTGATCCAGAAAAGTCACAACCTAGTAAGAATAGTAGAAAAGAAAGTAAACATACTCTATATATATACATGCAGGTTCTCAAAGTATCTAATGTATTAGCCCAACATTTGGGCACGTTGGTTGATTATCGGCTTTAATGGGCAAGTAAGGTACAAATCACCTCAAAAAATAGACAGCAAGTTAATAAAGTTTGATTGATGTCATATTATTACGCAATTGACCTATCTTTTTAAGGCCAAAAAATTTATCATTTCAACCGCAAAAAAAACAAGTATTTCTTGAGATTATTATCTTTAACAACCACATATTGTGGGTTTTAGATAGTATACTTTGGAATAATAGTAGGTCCTACTTTTACAAGTAGGTAATTCATTTCTAAACGCATTTATTGCAGCGGAAGCCAGAAAATGAGCCAAACAGTAGCATCACAAACTGAGTACAATTATAAAGTTGTACGCCAATTCGCTATTATGACAGTGATTTGGGGCATCGTTGGCATGGGTATTGGGGTTCTGATAGCTGCCCAATTAGCTTGGCCAGCTCTTAACTTTGATACACCATGGTTAACTTACTCTCGACTTCGTCCGTTACACACGAACGCAGTAATTTTCGCATTTGGTACAAGTGCACTTTTTGCGACGTCTTATTACGTCGTACAACGTACATGTCAAACGCGCCTTCTTTCAGACAAATTAGCCGCCTTTACCTTTTGGGGTTGGCAGTTAGTTATTGTTCTAGCAGCAATTACTCTACCTATGGGTATTTCAAGTTCTAAAGAGTATGCAGAACTTGAGTGGCCAATCGATATCTTAATTGCTGTTGTTTGGGTAACTTACGCTATTGTATTTATGGGCACTATTGCAAAACGCAAAGTAGCGCATATTTATGTAGCTAACTGGTTCTATGCTGGTTTCATTATTACCGTTGCTGTTCTACATATTGTTAACAGCATGGCAGTCCCAGTCTCATTGACTAAATCATATTCAATCTATGCAGGTGCCGTAGATGCAATGGTTCAGTGGTGGTATGGCCACAACGCAGTAGGCTTCCTTCTAACTGCGGGTTTCTTGGGTATGATGTATTACTTTGTACCAAAGCAAGCGGGTCGCCCTGTTTACTCATACCGTTTGTCGGTTGTTCACTTTTGGGCACTTATTTCTCTTTACATTTGGGCAGGTCCTCACCACCTTCACTACACTGCGCTTCCTGATTGGACGCAAAGCTTAGGTATGGTGATGTCTATTATCTTATTCGTACCGTCTTGGGGTGGTATGATCAACGGTATTATGACGCTCTCAGGTGCATGGCATAAGCTACGTACTGACCCAGTTTTACGTTTCTTAGTGGTTTCATTGTCTTTCTACGGTATGTCGACGTTTGAAGGCCCGATGATGGCAATTAAATCTGTTAATGCGTTATCGCACTACACAGATTGGACTGTAGGTCACGTTCACTCAGGTGCATTAGGTTGGGTTGCGATGATTTCTATCGGTGCTATTTACCACCTTATCCCTGCGTTATTCTCGCAAGGTCGTATGTACAGCATTAAATTAATCAATACACACTTCTGGTTACACACAGTGGGTGTTGTTTTATACATTGTTGCAATGTGGATTTCAGGTGTAATGCAAGGTCTAATGTGGCGTGCAGTTAACTCTGACGGTACATTAATGTACAGCTTTGTACAGTCGTTAGAAGCCTCTCATCCTTTCTATGTTATGCGTTTCTTAGGCGGTGTATTCATCGTTACAGGTATGCTGGTTATGGCTTATAACGTTTATCGTACAGTTTCAGCGAAAAATAACTCGTTAGAACTTGATGAACAAGCGCAGTTAGCATAACGGAGTTAGATAATGAGCAATAAAAATTCACAAAACAAACACGAAATTATCGAGAAAAACATTGGCCTCATGGCCATCTTGACTGTTTTCGCAATCAGCTTCGGTGCATTAGTAGAAATTACGCCGCTAATGTTCCAAGACGATACAACCAAGCCAGTGGATGGGTTACGCCCATTAAATGCACTAGAGTTTGAAGGTCGCGACATTTATGTGCGTGAAGGTTGTGCTAACTGTCACTCTCAAATGATCCGTCCATTTCGTGATGAAGTTGAGCGTTACGGTCACTACTCTGTAGCAGGCGAGTCAGTATGGGATCACCCTTTCCTTTGGGGTTCTAAACGTACTGGCCCTGACTTAGCACGAGTAGGTAAACGTTACTCAGATGATTGGCATTATGCGCACTTAATGGATCCACGTGCCGTGGTTCCTGAGTCTAATATGCCAGGTTTCCCTTGGTTAGCAGAGAACACGCTTGATACAAGTCTGACTCTGAAAAAACTACAAATTTTCCGTGACACGTTTGCTATCAATCCAGAAAACCCAAAACACCCGGGTCTAGGTTATGGCAGTGACGAGGAATTAATCGCTGACATTGCTAAAGTTGATGCAATGAATGACGGTAAAGGTGCAACAGAAATGCAAGCCCTTATCGCTTATTTGCAACAACTTGGCACACATTTGAAGTAGATTATTATGGACTACGGGACATACAGAGGCATTTTGACTCTGGTAATTTTAGTATTATTTATTGTGATTGTTGGATGGGCATATAGCAAGCGTAGTAAAAGTCGTTTTAAAGACGCTGCTAATGTCATATTTGAAGATGAAAAAAAACACAACAATACACTCTCTAACGAGGAAAAGGGGTCTGAGAAATGACTAGCTTTTGGAGTATATGGGTTATTGTATTAACCCTTGCATGCTTAATCATTATCTTTGGTCTACTAGTTTGGAACTTAAAAAACTATGTAGGTGTAAAAGAAGGTGAAAGCTGTGGACATGAGTTTGACGGCATTCAAGAATTAAACAATCCACTACCGAAATGGTGGACTTACATGTTCTTCGCAACGTTTGTGTGGTCTGTTTATTACTTAGCAGCCTACCCAGGTTTAGGTAATTGGGAAGGTTTAGCAAAATGGACAAGCTCAAACCAAGGTATTACCTCTTTAACTGAATCGAAAGAAGCAGTCATTGAAGCGAAAGAAGATGGCCGTTTTGTAAAGCTAGATGCTGAATACCGCGCTGCTGAAGAACGTTTTGGTCCTATTTTTAATGAATTGGCTCAAATACCTGTTCTAGATTTAGTAGAGTCTAAATTTGCTGGTGATGCAGCACAGCAAGTTGCGCTAGAAAACGGCACTAAACATGAGCAAACTCAAGGTCAACTCGCAGTTGAAATTGGTCAACGTTTGTTCTCACAAAACTGTGCACAATGTCATGGTTCTGATGCTCGTGGTGGTACTGGCTTCCCTAACCTCACTGACAACGATTGGTTGTACGGTGGTTCTCCTGACAAGATCAGAGAAACATTACTTTTAGGTCGTGTTGCAGCAATGCCACCTTGGGGTGATGCATTAGGTGAGCAAGGCGTTAAAGAAATGACGGCTTACGTACTTAGCCTATCTGGTCGTACTGTTAACCAAAAAGATGCCGATGCAGGTAAAGCAAAATTTGCTATGTGTGCCGCGTGTCATGGTCCAGATGGTAAAGGTTCAGTTGCCCATAACCTACCGTTTGGTGCACCAAACTTAACTGATAACATTTGGTTATACGGTGGTTCTCAACGCGCTGTTGAAGAAACACTTAACCATGGCCGTGCTGGTGTAATGCCTGCATGGAAAGAGATTTTAGGCGAAGATAAAATTCACCTATTAACTGCTTACGTTTACAGCTTATCGCAAGATAAATAACGATAAAGTTAACAAAACGTTTCAGTTTTAATCTTTTTATTTCAGTAGATTAATTCAGATCAAAAAAGCCTCCACTCGGAGGCTTTTTTTTAGTCTTTTCATTCTATTTATTATAATATAGCCGCACATTAATTAATTTTAGAGCGACTATGCAACCGACTCCGTGGTATAAAAATTTTTGGCCTTGGTTTTTAATCTTCTTTCCTTTAGCTGCAATTATTGGCTGCATTAGTTTATTTATTACAGCCATTGGTAACGGCCCAGATATGGTTGTAGATGATTACTATAAAAAAGGCAAAGCAATCAACTTAGAACTCGTAAAGTTTGATAAAGCAAAAGCGCTGTATTTACATGGCGACCTAAATGTATCAGATGAGCGTGTAAGCTTTAAATTTACCAAAGGCGATACCAGTAATATACACGCATTAAGATTGTCGTTTTTTCACCGTACTATAAAAGCGCACGATTTTGAGGCCACCCTCACCCCAAATTCTAATCAAGAGTTCACTGCATTATTAGAAAGCTATACACCAGGTGCATATTCGGTGTTTATTGAACCCGTTGATAATAGTTGGAAAATGAAAGAAAACGTTAGTTTACCAACCACCGCCACCGTTTTAGTGACTCCTAACTATAAGTAGTATTTAGTATGTCTAAAAATTGCTTTCATTGTCTTGAAAGTGTGCCTGCTGGATTTAGCGCACATGTTGTTATAGACAATACCGCTGAGCCAATGTGTTGCATTGGCTGCCAAGCTGTTGCACAAAATATCATTGACCAAGGGATGACCGACTACTACAAATATCGCACTGTTAGTGCCGGTAAAGTAGAGCAACTCGTCCCTGAACAACTCGCTTTTATTAAAAGCTATGACAATGAAGATATTCAAGATGAGTTTATCAGTACGCATAACGACAACTCTGAGGTGCTTCTCAGTGTTGAGGGCATTACCTGCGCCGCCTGTGCCTGGCTTATTGAAAAGCAATTACTTAACCTTAAATCGGTAAAGCGCGTTGATGTAAACACCTCAACAAATCGCGCCATGATCCAATGGGATAAAAGCGCAACCCCTTTAAGTGAGCTAATCACCTCACTGGCTGAAATAGGCTACAAAGCATATCCATTCCAATCAGATGTAGAAGCACAGCAAAAACAACAAACAGCTAAAGCCTATATTCGCCGCCTCGGCGTGGCAGGCTTAATGACCATGCAAGTGATGATGTTTGCCTTTGCTATGTACTTTGGCATGTTCTCTGGGATGGACAGCAACTTTGAACAGTACTTTAGATGGATCAGCTTGATCCTTGCAACGCCCGTTATTTTATACAGCGCCCTGCCCTTTTTAAGTAATGCAATTAACGGCTTAAAAGCAAAACAACTGAATATGGATTTACCGGTATCATTGGCGATTTTTGGTGCCTATGGTGCAAGCTGTTACGCCACGGTAATGGAAGTCGGTGAAGTTTACTTTGAATCTATTTGTATGTTTACCTTTTTACTCTTATTAGGTAAATACTTAGAATTTAGAGCGCGCTTAAAGGCCAGTGAATTTACAGCCAACTTACAAAAGCTACTGCCACTGACTGCCCGTACACTCGATGAAAACGGCAAAGAGCACATAATTGCCGCTAAAAAGCTCAAGCTTAACGATATCGTTTTAATAAAAGCAGGCGAAACTATCCCTGCCGATGGCATCTTAGTCAAAGGTAGCACCAGTGTTGATGAGTCTATGATGACTGGTGAACATCAGCCAGTACGAAAGTATATTGATCATAACGTGTATGCGGGCACGGTTAATCATGATGGTATTATTGAAATAAAAATCAATAAGCTGGGCCAAAATACCCTGCTTAATCAAATTATTCGCCTGCAACATAATGCCCTAACAAAACGCCCACGGTTAGTAGAAATTACCGACAAAGTCGCGCAGTGGTTTGTTGCCGTGTTACTGGTATTTGCCTCTCTAACCGCCATTGGCTGGTATCAAATTGACCCTGATGTCGCTTTTTGGATCACTATATCGGTGTTAGTGGCCACCTGCCCGTGCGCATTGAGTTTAGCTATTCCAACCGCGTTAACGTGTGCTGTGGCTACCTTAACTCGTAAAGGAATATTAATTAAGCAAGCACATGTGCTCGAAACACTCTCAAAGCTTACTTTAGTTGCTTTTGATAAAACCGGTACGCTTACGCAAGGTAAATTTAGCCTCGATGTTGTTGACATACTTGATGATAACTACAGCAAAGAGCAAATTCTTGATATTGCAGCACAGCTTGAGAGCTATTCTGAGCACCCTATTGCTAGTGCCTTTAAAGATTTTAAAGGTCAGCGTAAATTTGACGATGTACAGCTCCATCCAGGGGTTGGGATCAGTGCTCAATACGATAATACGCATTACGCCATTGGTAAAAGTGGCTGGTTTGATACCAAAAAAACCAATGCGCAAGCTACCCTTTACATAAACAAGCAACCCGTTGCACGCTTTTATTTTGTTGATAAAGTAAAAACAGATGCCGATAAACTCATTAACTCGTTAAAGGCTGCCAATCTAAGTTGTCATATGCTAACAGGTGACGCCTCAGATGCCGGTGCCAAGGTGGCTAAAAAATTAAAGCTTGATTCAGTACAAGCCAGTTGTAGTCCTAAAGATAAACAAGACGCCGTTGATCATTGGTCAACTCAAGGTGAAGTTGTTGCTATGGTTGGCGATGGCGTAAACGACAGCCCAGTCTTTGCCAGCGCCCACTTATCAATCGCCATGGAAACAGGAGCTGATATCTCTAAAAACAGTGCCGATGTTGTGCTGCTTAACAGTGATTTAGCCTCTATTGATCATTTGTTGACGATTGCTAAGCAAACACGGCGTATAATTAAGCAAAACCTAGCGCTTTCTTTATTATATAATGGCTCTATATTACCGCTTGCTGCTATGGGTTTAGTTGCGCCTTGGATGGCGGTAATTGGTATGTCTGCCAGCTCTATTATTGTGATATGTAATTCACTAAGGCTATTAAAGTTATGAGCATAATTTATATTTTAGTTCCTATCGCTATCTTGTTTGTACTAATTGCCATTGGCGTGTTTTTTTGGGCAGTAAAAGGCGAGCAATTCTCTGATTTAAACAAGCAAGGCCACAGTATTTTGTTTGAAGACGATAAAGAGCAACATAATAAAAGTAATGATTGACCCGATTTTTGTTAGTGCTTTTTTAATGGGGTTGATTGGCAGTGGCCATTGCATTGCTATGTGCGGCGGCATTGCCAGCTCATTACAGTTAGCCAGTAACAAGCGCCAAACTTGGTTATATTCTCTAGCCTATAATAGCGGCAGAGCGCTAAGTTATATGCTGGCTGGTACCCTTGTTGCCGGTATTAGTAGTCAATTTGCCACACAAAACTCGGCCTTTGCGCTGTTTTTATCATTTTTAGCGGGCGTGTTTATGTTACTGGTCGGCGTTTATATCATGCGCTTAGCCGCGACATTACAATGGCTCGAAAAACTTGGCAAAACCCTCATTTGGCAGCACTTAATTAAACTTAATAAATATTTAATGCCCATTGATTCCCCATTAAAAGCGCTTGGTTATGGCGCACTATGGGGCTGGTTACCGTGCGGCTTAGTATATTCTGCGCTCACATGGGCGATGACCAGTGGCACTGCCATAAATGGTGCTCTGGTTATGCTGGCATTTGCCCTAGGGACGTTCCCTGCCATGATCACCTTAGGTGTGGCTGCACAAAAGCTCAATACGCTTTTTAATCACCCTTGGACGCGAATAATATTAGGCAGTGTTATCATTTGGTATGGTATCTACCTTCTGATCATTGCAACAGACAAGCTAGTGCATTAACATTGGTAAATGTTGTGCATAGAAATTTAACGGATTGAACTTATGGATTTTTCTCAAAGTCGTGCTAAAGGTAATTGTGCCATTAGCTGTAATAACTGCAGTATTAGCCAGTTATGTTTACCATTTTCTTTAAATGGCCAAGAAATGGATAAACTTGATGAGATCATTGAGCGAAAAAAACCATTACACAAGGGTGACTACTTATTTGAATCGGGCGCACCTTTAAATGCAATTTATGCAGTTCGTTCGGGGTCGTTTAAATCGTATACCTTGTCAGAGCAAGGCGATGAGCAAATTACAGGCTTTCATTTAGCGGGTGACCTTGTTGGCTTTGACGCCATCAATAAAATGCAACATCAAAGTTTTTCTCAAGCACTAGAAACCTCAATGGTATGTGAAATTCCCTTTGAAACTCTTGACGAACTAGCCGGTAAACTGCCTAAATTGCGCCAACAAATAATGCGTTTAATGAGCAGTGAAATAACCTACGATCAGGAAATGCTGTTATTACTGAATAAAAAATCAGCAGAAGAACGTCTTGCTAGCTTTATTTATAACTTATCAGAGCGTTTTGGTGAGCGTGGTTTTTCACGTAAAGAATTTAGATTTACCATGACCCGCGGCGAAATTGGCAACTACTTAGGTTTAACAGTAGAAACTATCAGCCGTTTATTAAGCCGTTTTCAAAAAGCCGACTTAATTAAAGTAGAAGGTAAATTTATTACTATTTTAGATAATGACGCTTTAGCCAAAACTGCTGCTATTGTTAAGCCTCGTTAATAATCATTTCTCATTTTAAAATTAATCCTACCCTGAATTGGAGCGTAATTATTGCAATTATGCTCTATCTCTACTAACACTTTGAGTATAGGTATTAACCATTCACTTTTAAGAGTCGATGAATGAATTGTCTGGCTCATTTTTTAATATAAAAGCAACTACGTCCTATTAAACTCTTACATAGAAGGACAATCTTATGCCTAAATCTTTATTTCTATTTATCGCTCTTTCTTTAAGTATTTTATATAGTAGCCAAGCATCGAGCTCAATGATCCCCGATGACGGCATTGATGACTCAGAAGCACTAAAAGACTTGATTTTAAACACTGCAGAAAATTCTGAGCTTAAAATAGACAAGCCAGGAGTTTATGACATCTGCTCAGCTATTATTGTTAGAAATCTTAACAATATTGTTATTACAGCTAATACTGGCGTTATACTAAAAAAGTGTGACCAATTTGAAGGAGAGTATATTTTATCCTTTTATAATTCACGCTTCATAGAAATTAATGGTTTTATTTTTAGAGGCTTAACCACAGACAAAATTAATTATGTTTGGGGTGAGCAAGGTATCCTTTTTGCCGGCTCCGAAGATATTTCAATTAAACATAATCAATTTTTTGATTTTGGCGATGCGGCTATAAGAGCAACATCTTCACACTTATCATCCCATGATACGAATATCAATTCTTTCAGAATTGATATTCGTAATAATTACTTTGAAAATGTCACACAAGTAACAACTACTCACCCGTGGAATAATAACTATGGAGGTACGCATGATATTACAGTTGAAGATAATATTTTTGAGGGATTGAAGGGATCATTGAAATTTGCCACGGTTAAACCTGTATCAAAGGCTCTAGTAAGATATAACACTTTCAAAAACACCAAAGGCACCGCTATAGAAATTACTTATTACTCTAACGTAAAAATTATTGCTAATACCTTCATAGACAGTGATAAGTTTATCCTCAATGCTTACCCTAACAAACCAAAAAGTGTGACCGAGCCTTTTAATTGGGGAAGTATTTATTTTACTCACAACACAGTTTTACGTTCTAAGGGAGGCATTAGAATACAGTCAGATGTAACCGGCGAGCTAATAGATGACAAATACGTAAGAGGCATTTATATCAATAACAATCACTTTATTGACGTTGATATGACTGTTTATCCTGAAAAAAAATATTGGTATCTTATTAATTTATTTACTCGAGGTGGAAAGAGTTATCTATTTTCTACAATCAAAGATAATGTTTATAACCTACTACCCGAAGTAGACTTTGTGAAAAAAACGAGTGGATTCACTTTGGAAGACAACACTTTAATAAAGCCTGAAAATAATTAAATTTTGTAAAGCTCTACACACGTTCATGCAGGGTAAGGGTTTCAAAATTAGAGAAGCTTTATTTCTTGATATAGAACAAGAATATTAGTGCTACCCCTTTAACTGTTGTGTATTTACGTTACACTCAAGGTATAACTGTTAAGTGAATGGAGTAGCACAATGGAAACGATTAAACGTATTATCGCGGTTATTGACCCAACTAAAGACGATCAAAATGCCCTCGCGCGTTCAATAGATTTAGCCAAAAAATCAGGGGCTAGCATTACCGCCTTTATGACGGTGTACGATTTCTCTTACGAAATGACTACTATGCTCTCTGGTGATGAACGTGAAGCAATGCGTAAAGCGGTGTTAAAAGATCGCGAATTATGGTTAAAAGATCTTGTCTCTCCTTATCAAAACATTAATATTAATACCCAAGTCATTTGGCATAACCGCCCTTACGAAGCCATTATTAATACCGTTATTAATGATAAATATGACCTAGTGATCAAAGGTACTCATCAGCATGGTGCGCTTAAAGCAGTTATTTTCACGCCAACAGACTGGCACTTAGTCAGAAAATGCCCAACCCCTGTATTATTTGTAAAAGATATGGCGTGGCCAGCACATGGGAATATTTTAGCGGCTGTTAATGCAGTCAGTGAAAACGATCAGCACCTGTCACTGAATAAACGCATAATTAAAGATGCACAATTTTTATGTGAACTGGCTAATGCTAAACTTAACTTAGTCAATGCATACCCTGCTACACCGGTTAATATAGCCATAGAGATCCCTGAGTTTAACCCAGGGTTATATAACGAATCAGTTAAAAAACATCATATTGAATCAACCAATGAACTCGCTAATGAGTTTAACCTAACCTCTGATCAATGCTTTATTGAAGAGGGATTGCCAGAAGATGTGATACCGGATGTTGCAAAACGCTTAAACAGCGAATTAGTGGTTATTGGCACGGTCGGACGGACTGGCTTAAGCGCTGCCTTAGTAGGCAACACTGCTGAGCATGTTATTGACAGCCTTGATTGTGATGTACTTGCACTTAAACCTGATGGGTACGTAAGCCCGCTTGCAGAAAGTTAGCGTTTGCAGTAGCTCCCATATTACATATGGCATATAATACGCCCCTTTATTTTTAGCAATTAATTTTGCCGTACTATTTATAAGGGGGCGTAGTGTCTCATTCTGCTCAAGCCAAAGCTCAATACAACTTAAATAAGCTTCAAAAGCGTTTACGCCGCCTCACAGGTCAAGCTGTCATGGACTTTAACATGATTGAAGAAGGTGACCGTATTATGGTGTGCTTATCGGGTGGCAAAGACAGTTACACTATGCTCGACATGTTGCAACATTTACAACGTGTTGCACCTATCAAGTTTGATTTATTTGCAGTAAATCTCGACCAAAAACAACCTGGTTTTCCTGAGCATGTGCTTCCTGAGTATCTTGATAATTTAAATATTGAATACAAAATTGTAGAAGAAGATACCTACAGTATTGTTACTGATATTATTCCTGAGGGTAAAACAACCTGCTCGCTTTGCTCTCGCTTGCGCCGTGGTATTTTATATCGCACGGCTAAAGAGTTAGATGCGACTAAAATTGCACTGGGTCATCACCGCGATGATATGATAGAAACCTTGTTTTTAAATATGTTTTATGGCGGAAAACTAAAAAGTATGCCGGCTAAACTAATGAGCGATAACGGTGAGCATATGGTTATTCGCCCACTGGCATATTGTAAAGAAGCCGATATAAGCAAATATGCGTTCAGCCAAGGCTACCCTATTATTCCGTGTAATTTATGTGGCTCACAAGAAAACTTACAGCGTAAACACACTAAAAATATGCTGGAGCAATGGAATAAAGAGCACCCAGGCCGTATAGAGAGTATTTTCACCGCCATGCAAAACGTTGTGCCTTCACACTTAGCTGATAATCAATTATTTGATTTTACCAACTTGCAAACGGGTGACGTTATTGATGGGGGCGATATCGCGCTCGATAAACCAGATATTCCAAAAGTGCCAGTTAATCATGAACAAGATGAAACAAACCAAGCCGACGTGGTTACCATTAATTTAAGCTAATTTTTAAGGGTTTGCAGTAATGCAAACCCTTCACTTTGTTCTATGCTGCTACTGACCAGCAGCTAATCCTTGTAAAAACTCTAAACTCTGCATTTCTTGTTTGTTTGCCTGATAAGGCAACTGCTGTAAGCTGTCGTAAGCAAAATCTTCAATAGTAAACTCGCTAATTTCACTTTCACCAAAACTGTTAAGCTCACCTGGGCTTGGCGACATACGTTCAATAACAAAATCGCTTAACCGTAAGCCGCCCGTTTGCTGCGGTAAAACAGACCAGTGCGCTTTAAAGTCAATTTTCTGACTGCCCTCATTTAAACGCGCTTTGGCAACTAAATGTGCCAATGGCGAGGTGCCACTGTATAAGTTAGCCCTTAAACGGTATAAGCCACTTTTTATAACTGTTATATTGGCCGGTACTATCATGTTTTCATTACGTGGATAGGCGTTTTCAAAACCAGTTAAGGTTGCACTAGGCGGCATATAATGTATTTGTGCCACCACAGGGACTATTTTACCCGCGATATCGGCTTCAACTAATAATTGTAAATTACGTGGATAGTCTTCTTCACCTTTAAATATCATTGCCAGCTCGTTTTGACGAGCCACACCGCTTTGCGTTTTTAGCGACTTTTTGGTGTCTGTATCACTGAGTGTTACTACCACCTTACCTAAATTTGGGGCGCTTACGGTTAGCTCTATAGCTTGTGGATACACATACCGATATTGAGACAAGCTGACTGTTAACTCCCCGCCTTGCTCACCCACTGGGCTGCTAACAGGAAAGAACTGATTTGGCTTAAGTCTGTCCTCATCATATACCGTTAATGGTTGTGAATAAGGCGGAAACGCCAAACTTTGTTGATACTGTTGTGCCACCGCCGATGCCGCTTTGGCTAAGTCTTCATCAAATGCTGACTGAGTTACTGAGCTGGTTTTTGTTGTTGCCTTTGTCACAGGTTGGCTTAGCGTGCGCTGCTGAGCTGGAGGTGTCGATATCGGCTTTTTATCATTGAGAGGGGCTTGTTTTAGGGGGTAACTTGCATGACCCTCATCAATTAAAAACCACATAAGTAGGCCCATGCTGATAGCAAAGCCAATCACGTAGGACTTTTTCATCGGTTAGTTATCCTATATAAAACGTGTAGTACGTATACTACACGATGTTTTAAGTATGCTTATATTACGGGATCACATTATATATAAGTGCCGATGCACTCAAATTATCTGAGTCTTTTACATAACGATATTGTTTCTTCCAAAACCAACTACCTGTGGTTTCATCTACGGTTTCAAACCCTAGCGTGTCGCCAGCTACCATAATGTTATTCATCGCAATCGTTACATTTCCTTGGCGCTGCGCTTGTTGAATCTCATTATGACTGTAACTGTTAGTCATCATTAATGGATAATGATATGGCATAAAACTATTAACAGCATCACCTTGCGATTTTAAACGCCCATTAGTGTCAATATTGGTGCTACAGCTACCAAATGAGTTTACCGAGCTTGCACCACATGATGAGTGAGTAGCCACTACCGAGTCGTCATTACCGCGTAAAAATCCAGCCGTTAAACCTAAGTAAGCATTACCATCGGCTACAAAACGTAAACGAGGTGTGCGTGCATCAGGTAATGGCGCAATTCTGCGTGCATTATTTACTTTTAAATCGTGCAATACGCCTACCGCCTCATTAACTTCACTGCCTAACCACCACGTTAGCGCGGCATCTACAGCAAAATTCCACGATGCGCCTGTTAATGTACTCACCGCTAAGTCGGCCAATTCACTGCCGCCACCAGCACCCGCTAAATCAAAGGTGGCAATAATATTAAGCGGCTGTAATCCGGCATTTACAAGCCAGTTTTCTTGGTTATCTATAATATATCGGGCAACTAAGTCACCGGTTGAATGAGTTACAAACACACAGCCTGGCTCGCATAGATTTGAGCGAGAAATTTGCTGTAGTTTAGGCCATACCCAATCGGTGGTGATTTTTCCTTCTATTCGTTCATATGCAGGCCAATCGATGCGCTCGTCTGCGCGGTTCACCCAATAAGACTGCCAATAGCTTTGTCCATCGTTTACCACATCACTGGCTGCTCTATTGGTAAGTTGTGATACCTGCAAACCATGAATTAAAATTACCTTATACTCTTTACTGAGCGCAGAAAAACTCATCAGCAGGCTTAATGCTGCTGCAAATAAAGAGACGCGTTTAAATATGTGTGTGTTGTTCATATTAATCCTTAACTGATTCAATATTTTTATTATGCTTAGCTTGTTACACGCTGTTGTCGGTGCATGGTAAAAGCAACGCATTGACCAGTATTGGGAACAAAGTTAAAAAATGCAACATTTTGTTATCATTTTCACTGTTAAGGCTAAATATCTGCGTTAAAATACGACAAAAGCGCTAAACTATTGTGCTATTTGGAACAGTTTATGGGCTTTATAAACCGCCATTGAAAACACTGTGAGCTTTTTTGTTAACTATCGCACGGCACTACTTTTTATCAGCGTAATAGCGTAAGTTAGTTACATACGAACAACCAAGGAATCATAATGATAAAAAAAATAATGTGTGGTGGCTTTTTATTAACCGCCATTTCCGCCCCTAGTTTTGCCGCGAGTGTTAACACCCAACTTGAACAAGCAACACAAAGTGTGAGTGAAAAAGTTATTACGTGGCGTCGTCATTTGCATCAATATCCAGAACTGAGTAATCGCGAATTTGAAACCGCCAAGTACATTACTGAACATTTAAAATCACTGGGTCTTGAAGTACAAACCGGTGTTGCTCATACCGGTGTTGTGGCAAAATTAAGCGGCGGTAAAAAAGGCCCTTTAATCGCATTGCGTGCTGATATGGATGCTTTACCGGTTACCGAACAAGTTGATTTACCCTTTGCCTCTAAACAAACATCAACCTATCGTGGCAATGAAGTAGGCGTTATGCATGCCTGCGGGCACGACACTCATGTTGCTATTTTAATGGCCGTGGCAGAGTCACTGGTAAAAATAAAAGATCAGTTAGCGGGCGAAGTACTGTTTGTATTTCAACCGGCTGAAGAAGGTGCCCCCGAGGGCGAAGAAGGTGGCGCTGAGTTGATGTTAAAAGAAGGCTTATTTAAGCAAAAGCCTGAGGCCGTGTTTGGTTTACATGTCACCAGCTCACTCAATACAGGGCAAATTGGCTTTCGTGAAGGGCCACTAATGGCCAGTGAAGATTCTTTCACAATTAACGTAACGGGGCGTCAAACACATGGTTCACGTCCATGGAATGGCGTAGACCCAATTGTTGCTTCATCACAAATTATTATGGCAACTCAAACAATCGCCTCTCGCCAAGTTGATGTAACTAAAGCACCTTCAGTCATTTCGTTTGGCGCAATTAATGGCGGCATACGCTCAAATATAATCCCTGATAATGTAGAGCTGATTGGTACCATTAGAACCTTTGATCAAACTATGCGCGCCGATATTAAAAAACGTTTAGCTAAAACCGCTGAGCTGGTTGCCGAATCCGCTGGTGCTAAAGCCGATGTGCATATAGATCACGGCTACCCTGTCACAGTAAACAATGTAGCACTCACCCAAAAAATGACCCCAACGCTTGCCCGTATTGCTGGTGCTGACAACATTATTACCACCGATTTAATTACCGGCGCAGAAGACTTTAGTTATTATGCGCTTGAAACCCCTGGGCTATTTTACTTTTTAGGCGTCACTCCAAAAGATCAAAACGCTAAAACGGCAGCAAGTAATCATTCACCTCAGTTTTATGTTGACGAAAGCGCCTTACAACTCGGCGTAGAATCATTATCTCAACTGGTTGTTGACTACTTACAATAACAACTCAACGTAACAAGCACAGGGGTAATAACCTTGTGCTTGTTTTATTAGAGAGTGTTATTAGAGAGTGTTATTCAGCTAATATAAATCCCCTTTCGCTTACCTTTAATTATATAAATTCTCAATCAGGTAAGGACACCTTAATGACAGCAGAATATTTTAATTTTTTAAGCTTAATTGGTGTGGCTTTTTTGCAATTTCAGGTGCGTTATTAGGCCATGATAAAGATATTGGCGGATTTGGAGTGGTGGTTGTTGGCTCAGTCACTGCGCTTGGCGGTGGCACGCTCAGAGACATACTTCTTAACCAACCCGTTTTTTGGATAGCCAACCCCGATTTTTTATATGTCACCTATGGCGCTATTTTTGTCACTGTTATGTTTATTCGCCACTTACCCGATGTGTCTAACTATTACATGTTGTTGGTTGATGCAATTGGTATGGCTATCTTTAATGTGGTCGGTATCGAAAAAGCATTAATTGAAGGCACCACCATGATGGTTGCACTTACAATGGGCATGACTACGGGGATATTTGGTGGCTTAATACGCGACGTGATCTGTCGAGAAGTGCCGTTGGTGATGCGAGAAGAGCTCTACTCCACCGCCTGTTTTGCAGGAGGCTTGACCTATGCCGTGCTATTTTTATTAGAAGTCCCTTATTTATGGTGCATTCTTGGTTCGCTGTTGGTCAGTGTTTTTTTAAGATTGGGCGCGCTCCATTTTGGCTGGCAGCCCAATCTATTTAGAAAAAGAACACCAAAAATAAACGATTAGTATAAGCATTGCGTTACACTAATCGCTCATAGAGTCCTGATGCCCGTGACACACTTTTACCCATCGCCAGTTGCAGCACTTTTTTATCTGCTACCAGCTCAAAGGTCTGCTTTGCACGGGTAATACCGGTATACACTAATTGCCGGTTAATACCGACGCTCGCTTGTTTAAGTGGTGGCAATACCATAGCAGTGTAACTAAACTCTGAGCCTTGCGATTTATGAATGGTCATAACATACACTTTATCGTGCGCTGGGAGTCGTGCAGGTGAAAATGCACGTTCATTACCCTGCTCATCAATAAACAGTGCTTTGAGTTGGCCACTGTCATCAGGCATTAAAATACCTATATCGCCGTTAAAAAGTTTAAGTTGATAATCGTTTTGGCTAATCATAATAGGCATACCCGTGTAATGCCGCTGATTAGGGTTAACGCTAATTAACCCTTGCTGTTGCAATACCCGCTCAATACGTTGATTTAAACTATTAACGCCGTAATCGCCTTCACGCACCGCGGCAAGTAATTGATAGCGGGCAAAAGCCTCATGCACTTTGGCAACACTAGCTCCTTGGGCAATCAGTGTTAAATAATCACCGTAGTGACCTGCCGCGCTGTTTATAAGCTTTTCAATCGGTATAGAGACAAAATCGTAGTCTAAAATAACATCGCTAAAATGCCCTTGCGTACTGTGTTGTTCAACATAATTTAAAATACCCCGATCATTGGTATTAACAGCCAAAGCCAATTGGCCTATGCCACTTTGGGCATCAAAGCGATAACTATGTTGTAAAAAGGCAATGCAATCAGCTAGTTTAAACTCACTCTGAGTTTGCGCGCCAAGTTTAGCTGCGCCATTAAAACACACCTTATTTAATTGCTCACAGCGTGCTTTTGAATATTGCGGTGTTTGCCCAAGCACTAAACCTTGGCATAAATCACTCATTACACTGCCGGTATCAACCGAGGCGAGTTGGTCTTTATCGCCGAGTAAAATCAATCGGGCATGCGCTGGCAAGGCCTCAATTAATTTAGCCATGAGCGATAAATCGACCATACTGGCCTCATCAATAATCAATACATCAACATGCAACGGATTGCTTTTATCGTGCCTGAATTTATTAGTAAATGGCTTAACTCCTAACAAACGATGAATAGTTTGCGCACTTTGCGGGATCAACGCATTAATATCAGCCGGTATTTCTGTGAGCTTATTTTTAGCTCCTAAAATTGACTCTGTTAATCGCGCCGCTGCTTTACCTGTGGGTGCTACTAATTTTATGCTCAATGGTGCAGCCTGATATAACGACTGTAAAATGGCTAACAGCTTTGTCACCGTGGTGGTTTTACCTGTGCCAGGCCCGCCTGTGATCACACTAAAGCCCTTTGTTGCAGCAATGGCACAAGCGACCTTTTGCCAATCAATATCAAGCGTTGGATTATCAGGAAAGTAGCGAGTTAATAACTGAGCAAGTACTGCATCATCAATATTGAGTTGTCGCTCACTCATTGCCAGTAATCGTTGCGCTAAGGTTTGCTCATACCCTGCTAAACGGGAAAAATACAACCGCTGATTAAACAATTGCAGCGGCTTGTGATCCCCCACACTGTGATGCGCGTGTAAGTAACTTATTGCTGCCTCAGTCGTAAAATCGTCACTAAATGGGGTGAGAGTGTCAGGTACGGTGCCTTCTAATTTAGTAAAGTCGCTTTGACGTAAATTAAACGGATTAGCCCAATCAACCTCTGTTAGGGTTAAACAACTATGCTGGCTTTGCTGTGATAAACACAGCATTAAAATAATATAAAATAATTCGTCATAATCATGCTCAGTATTGTTACCACTGAGTAATTCGGCCAGCTTTACATCCACAACACGTACGCGATGCTGCTCAGTTAAATAGCTAAGCAGCGGCACAACTTTAGGTGTTTGAGTAACAGAGTCCGCTAGTTGTTCATTGAGTAGCGCCGACTCATCAACAAGCGCGTCGTCAAAGTCATCAAACAAACCAGGTTGTTGGTTTAAATCACTCATAGCATCGCTCCTTGGCTAAACAAACCATCTAAAATAATAACTTGCTCTGCACTTAACTGTTTAAAGTACACCCCTTCACCCGCTGGCATACCGCGTAAAAAAGTATAATACACGCCGCCTAAATGCGTCTCTATGGCATAGTCAGGGATACGTTGTTTAAGTAATCGATGCAGCGCTACGGTATAAATTAAATACTGTAAATGATATTGGTGGCTGGTCATGGCTTGCTCAAGCTGCTCTGGCTCATAATCTGCGGGGATACTGCCCAAATAATTCGATTTATAATCTAAAATATAATACTTGCCTTGGTAGCAAAAAATTAAATCTATAAAGCCTTTTAATAAGCCTTTTACATGGGCAAACTCAAGTTTGCTTTGGCTAAAACCAAAGTGTTTAATCAGCATTTCGTTGAGTTTAGGGGCACTTAGGCTAGCAAGCGGTAAGTTAAACTCCATTTCAACAAGACAATCACTCGGTGATAATTGACTCAAGCTTAAATTATTTTCACTATTTAACGGGAAATTAAGCGCATCGAGTATCCATTGCTCGGTAATTTGCTGCCATTGCTCATCAATATGGTATTTTTCAAAGGCACGTTTAATTACTGCCGATAAGTTTTGCTCTGGATTTGAGGGGTGAACAAGCGGGCTGGTAAAATCAAGTTGCTCGAATATTTCGTGTAAGCAACTTCCTGGTTTTGCACCTTTTGGAAAACTATAGGGTGAGAGAAGGTCATCTTGTTGCACCGCAAACTCATCTCTTTGATGATCTTCATCGCTGCGCCCAGGTGCAAGTTGGTCAGTATGCTTTTTAAAGCTTAAGGCACTAAAACTGGTTGCCCGCCAATCGCGTTCAATCTGCGTGGTTACAGTATTAATACTCAGCGCCTGCTTTTCAACGTGTTCATTATTAAAGCGAAGTATGCCCTGCTCGAGTAATTCACCCGAGGTAAATTGCAGATATTCCATCGAATCATTGGCATCACAAAACTCACTTAAATGAGTGCGCCATATTTGGCTGCTGGTTAACGCTAACCCTGAGAACAACACATGCCCAAGCGCACTACTTTGAATCGCTAAGCGGCTACTTTGCCCTTGCCCGATATTATATACACCCAAGGCACAAAAATGCACTGCACGGGTCAGTGCGACATACAATAGGCGTAAATCTTCGGCTAGGCGCTCTTGCTCTGCTTTTTGCAAGGCGTCTTCGTCTTTACTTAAATCAAAAATTAACTTGCCGTTATGGTGATAAAGCGCGTCTTTAGTTTCACGATAGCCACTAGCAAAGGGCATAAATACCAATGGATATTCAAGCCCCTTTGAGGCATGCATAGTGACAATTTTAACCAAGTTTGCGTCGCTCTCTAAACGTACTTGCACAGTTTCGCCATCTTGCTGGCTCACCTTTTGCGCAAACCAACGTAATAAACGAAGTGTCCCTTCAAGCTCTATTTGTTTTTGCTGCAGTATTTCGCCAAGGTGTCTAAAGTCGGTAAGCCAACGTTCTACGTTATAGCCCAAGCCTTGCCATTTGGCACTGAGTTGATTATGACTCAGTAAGCGTTCAAGCATGGCCATAGCCCCTTGCTTGTGCCAAATATGGCTAAGTTGAGCAAAAAAGTTTAAGTGTTCTTGCCATGCATTTTCATCATCGGCCAAAGCAAAAATATCATTATAACTTAAACAGAATAATGGCCCTGCGAGTACACCTCGTAGTAGCGACTCGTCGTACTGGCCGTGCAATGCGGTTAAAAAATTGAGTAAATGGTGACTTAGCTCTTGGCTAAATACACTATCACGAGACAAATACACGCTGGCAATATTGGCTTTGCTCAAGGCCTGCTTCATTATTTGCGCTTCAACGCGGTCGCGCACCAAAATACAAATATCAGCAGCGCTTACCGGCGTATTGCCAATACAGGCTATTCCTTGGTTTGCCTGCTCAAGTAAAGTAACAATTTTATTGGCAAAATGGGTGGCTAAATGAGCTTGCCCTAAGCCTTTACTGGTCGGTTTGCCTTTTTCATCGCCGGCTTCATCTACAAACACATTAAACTCAAAGGCGGTGGCCGGCTTGCCAGCAATTAAAAATGTATCTTCGGCTTTTTTACCCTTGGCTTTCACTTTATTAAAAGGAATGGCATCGTTATAAATAAAGCTGTTGTCGTATTTACTAAACAAGCTATTTACGCTGTTGACGATATCGCTGCTGGAGCGAAAATTAGTGCCTAGGGTAAATTGTTGCGACTGCTCTACGGCCTCTTTGGCACCAATGTAGGTAAATATATCTGCGCCCCTAAAGCCATAAATAGCTTGTTTGGGATCGCCTATCATGGCTAAAGTGGTATTGCTTTGAGCATAAATTTTACTAAAAATACCGTACTGAATAGGGTCGGTGTCTTGAAACTCATCAATCATTGCCACCGGAAATAACTGCGCAATTTTTTGCGACAATACGTCACCCTGCTCACTATTAAGGGCTGTATGTAAATTAGTGAGTAGGTCATCAGGGGTGATCACGCTTTGCTCTTGTTTGCGCTTAACTATGGCCGCTTTTACCCAACTTGCCGCATATTGCATTATCGCAATTTTTAACCCTTGTTTAATGGTATTGTTAAGTGCGACTAAGGTATCGAATTGGCTAATAAGTGGATGAGTCAGTAATGTGCCATTTTTTTTATAATTAGCGGTATTACTTAAATTCTCGCTGCTCCATACCTCAAACGAATATTTGTTAGTACCAAATTCAAAAAAGTCATCATTGCCTAAGCAAAATGCTTCAAGCGCCGCTAAACTGCCTTTTCGCCCGGGTGTTTTTGAGCCACTTAAATCGGATGCTTTCACAGCACCAATAAATTCTTGCTCTAGGCACGCTTTTTTAAAGGCGGGTACAAGCTCCAAGTATTCATCTCGGGCTTGCCACACATCCTCTAAATTTACTTGCGGTGTTATTTCGGCGTTGGCTTTATTTAAAATACTGCTTACTTGGCTAAATAATGATTCAGGTGCGGCAAACACCTCTAAAATTGCATTTGTTTTTTGCTTATTAAGCGGGTAGACAAACGCGCGCCAAAAATCTTTTATGGTCTCAAGCAGTATCTCGCGCTCATCTAAAATAAACTCTAAGTTAAATGCGACCCCCGACTCAAACGCATGTTGTTTTAGCATCCGCTGACAAAAACCATGAATGGTAAAAATAGCCGCCTCATCCATTGATTTAGCTGCTGCATCGAGTAAGTCAAACGCACGATGTTTATCATCAACGCCCGCTATCACACCTTCAATGAGTTCATCGTTTGGCTGTTGCCCCAATAAGGCATCGCGCGCGGCAATAATACGGCTACGAACACGGTCTTTAATTTCTTGGGTAGCGGCATCGGTAAAGGTCACCACTAGAATTTGCTCAACACTCAAAGGCGTATTCAGCTCACCGGGTATTTGCATGCCCAATAAATAACGTAAATACAAACCCGTGATCGTGTAGGTTTTACCTGTGCCTGCACTGGCTTCAATTAAGCTTTGCCCTGATAATGGCATAGTGAGTGGGTTAAGCGCTTGCATAGTCACTCTCCTTGGCGTGCTCAAATAACGGGACAAGTAATTTTTCGCTCCATTGTATAAACTCCTCTTGGCAATCATTGAGCGATTGCACCGTGAGACGAATATAAGGGTTTTCCCCTTCACCTCGGCCAATATACTGTGGGCTAAATTTACTGTTAGCTTTTGCCATATCGCCACCGCTTTTCACATATTCGTAACCACTCACCGGAAAAAACGCCACCGGCGCGTTTCGCAATGCTTTGTATAGTTCAAACCAATCTGCAAGCAGCAAGTCGGCATTGGCTTTACTCATAGGGGCAAAGCTAATTTGTTTATCTAAACCCAGTAATAAGGTTTCAACCTCTTGTTCCATGCTTTGAGCTGCCAGGTGATAAAGAAAGCCTTTTATTAAATCTTTGGCTTTAATACTGGCACTGCGGTAAAACACTTGTTTTTGCATATACACATGGTTAAGCCAGCCTTCAATGGTGGTATTTTCAAGCGCAAGTAACACTTCTATCGGTTCGCTTTTACCGGCTTTTATTTGCTCTTTTACTTGCCCTGCAAGCGCATCAACTCGGTGCTGCATACCCTCATAAATTAAGCTGCCAACATTGGCTTGGGGCAACTCACCGCGCTGCAGGATTTGCTCGGTACTGAGCGGCGTATTGTTAATGTTTGCTTCAAGTATTTCGTCAAGGTAAAAATAACGGCGCAGCGCATCTAGGCTAAACGGTTCTTCGTCTTTCGCTATATCGTTAAATTGCGGCAAGCGTAACCCTAAACTTTGTTGATAAAAGCTCTCTTGGGCATGGCATACACTACGAATAAACACATCAAGATCAAGTAGCTCTGGGGGTGTTACATCAAGCGCAGTGATTGCTTTTGGCTCAATAGCCTCGCTAGGCAGCCAAATTGGGTTATAGCTGTGATTATTTACTCCCGCCTGTTCATCGCTAGGAGCTGAGTAATACAGGCTATTAAAAGGCTGCAAATGCTGCTGCGTAATAAGGCATTCAGGCAAGGGTTTATCACTGGGTTCGCTAAGTTTAAAACTGCGTCCAATGTATTCTAAAAGCTCACTTACTAGAGTTGATGGCATGCGCGGCTGGTTGTCAAAACACGAGCGGCCAATGTAGCTCATATATAAATTATCTCGGGCACTGAGAAGTGCTTCTAAAAAGAGGTAACGGTCATCGAGTTTACGTGAACGGTCACCTTTTTGCTTTTTAGAATAAGGCACTAAATCAAATCCGATTGGCTGCACGGTACGTGGGTAATCGGCATCGTTCAAGCCTAGCATACACACCACCTTAAACGGCACGGCGCGCATGGGCATTAACGTACAAAAGTTCACTTGTCCTACTAAAAAGCGCTGACCTACACCTTTTTCTTGTATACCTTGCTTGATTAGATAGCTCACTATGCGCTGCGAAACGGCTTTACTGTAGTCGCCGTTGTCGTGGTGCTTCGCAATGTCTTCGAGCACCTTTTGCAGCACTAATAAATCCCAGCTATCATCGCTTTCGCTCTCATACACAGCATTGAGTAGCTCACTTAATATATGGGCTTTATTAGAAAGCGTATCATCAGGGATGAGTTTCGCTTTAAAGTCTTGAAGCACATCAATAAAATGCACCAGCTTATTGAGAGTATCAAGCGCCATACCTTCTACTTCATCGGCGCTATAAATACCATTAAATGGGCACTGTTCGTCGCGCATGGCAATCCCCAGTAATAAACGGTTCAAGCCATGTTGCCAGGTATTTAAATCAATGGCGGGTAAATCAAAGCTTTGTTTATGCTCAGCGTTTATGCCCCACTTTACCCCTACTCGCTCAAGCCAATAATGTATTTGCTCGTATTCATGGGCTTCTAGGCCAAATTTTTCGGCAATTTGCGTAACCTGTAATAAATCAAGAATATCCGACACGCCAAAGCGCGAAAACGGTAAATTAGCTAAACTGGCAAACGAGCTCAGTACTGGTTTTTCTTGCTCTATGGCTAAATCGGCAAGGGCGTATGGTATAAATCGGCTGCCCTGCGCACCACCAAAAACGGCCTCAATGTAAGGGCTATAAGTACCTACATCAGGCATCATGACGATGATGTCTTTGGGGGTAAGCGTTGGGTTTTGATTAAACAAATTGAGTAAGTAGTCGTGCAGGCGCTCTACTTCCCTTAATGGCGTGTGGCAGTCACTTAACGTAATGCTGGTATCGTGTGCACTTATGGGCAGTTTACCCTCATCGTTTATAAACCATTCTTTGTTATCGGTAAGCGATTCACCTTTAAAGGCAAGTTGGTATATTTCGCTTTGCACTTGCCCAAGTAAGGTATCGTCAAACGCATCAATAAAACCATCAATCCAACGGGCATCAAGCTGCACCAGTTGCTCAAAATAATCGCGGCCGAGTTTACCCCACGAGGACAACAACGGATTACCAATAAAATAGTATTCTTCATCAGGATTCGTTTGCTTTTTTTGCTGCGCTTCCACCAGCGGCATTTTGGCGTATTTAGCGTTTATTTTAGCCGCTGTTTTTTCATCGATTATATCGCCCCAATAATGCTCGCTGGGGTTAAAAAAGAATAAAAACACCTCAGTTTTTTTACTCAAGGCTTCAAACACGTCAAGCTGTGAGCTGGCAATCGCAGATATACCAAATAGGCTAATACGCTTTGGCAATAAGCTGCCATCCATACTCTCAAGGGCGCTGAGTAATTGTCCTTGCATGTTGGCGCGGTGAAATTGGCTTTGCCCAAGTGTTTTACTTAATTTAACAAGGCGGCGCCACAAATCGGGTTGCCAAGGAGCAATGCTGATATCTACATCGTCAAGCGTATCAACCCCGCTATCCCAAGTGGCTATCCAATGGGGGCGATACATTAAATATTGGTCGTACACATCGGCTATTTTTTCACATAGGGCAAAGGTTTTTTGGCCGTCAATATCCCCCTCTAAATAGGTTTTTAGGGGTAAATACAGTGGCTCGTCAATACAAGTAGGTAAAATTGCAAACAGTTTCCAAGCAAGGTTCGGTTTATTAAACGCCGACTCTTTAGGCACGTTTGGCAATAGTTGCTGGTACAACTGCCAAATAAAGCTCGACGGCAGCGGAAAGTCTACCTGCGCAGCCACGCCTAAATTTTCACTTAAACCAATTTTTAGCCACTGCGACATACCCGGCGATTGCACTAACACCACTTCTTTATCAAATGGGCTTTGCAACGGGTTTACCTTTAGCAGTTGATGAAACTGCGCTTGCAGGGCTTCCATACGGTTTGATTGAATAATATTGAGCATACGATACCAGCCTTACTTGAGATAAAGCCAGTGTAAGATATTTTCAATTTAAGCGGTAGCGCTAAGGAGGAATTGGCGTTAATAAATCAGCATGTTAGCCAGTAGCTAGCTGATTTATTAAACGCACAGGACTCACTTTAGACACTGTGCGTTTTTATATTAAACCAACTATTGGTATGGGCTTATGCTAGATAAGCTAAAGTCACTTTGCATTATTACGTTACCATCAATGCCTTTGAGCTTAAGTGACAAGCCTGGATCTGCTTGCTGCCAATCAATGGTTAAATCGCCATAGTTAACATTATGCGTGTAATCACCGACACGATGTCTATTGGGGCTAACGTCTTTCCATTTTTCAGTCAGGCCTGAGCTGGTCATTTCAATGAGTGGGTAATCAAGATTGTGTTGATACCTTGAAATTTCCCCCCAATGGGTATCGCCGCTGATGATCACCACGCCATTTACGTGGTGTTTTTTAATTAACGCAAATAAACGGTTTCTGTCCTCTGGAAAATTTGCCCACGATTCCCAGCCAGTAAAATCAGGCAGTAACTGTAAGCTTGATGCAATTAGTTTAATCGCTGCTGGCTTTTTAAGTTCGGCTTCAAGCCATTGCCACTGCGCCTCCCCTAGCATAGACGCGCCTTTTACTTCGGTTGGACTGTACGGGCCTTGGTTATTTGCTTTACGCTTTGTAAAATACTCAAGTTCGCTCACTGAATTAAGCTTATCGCGATTAAAGCGTAAGTCAGGCATGATCACCTGCACGGTTTGCTCGCCTTCGCCATACATGTACGAGGTATAAATACCATCAGCACGGGTTCGGCGCGCTGAGTTTGCCGGTTCATCCCAAAAATCGAGCATAATTTGCCGTGATGCTTCTTTATGCGGGTACTCTTTACCCGCATCGTTTTGACCATAGTCGTGATCGTCCCACATGGCTATTAGGGGTGTATTTGCTTTTAAGGTTTTAAAGCCAGGCTTTTCCCCTAATCGTTGGTATTTATTTTTAAGCACGGCCATGTCGTTAGTATCGCCATAAATGTTATCGCCTAAAAATATAAACAAATCACCCTGCTCTTTATTAATCGCATTAAAGATGGGGATGTCTTTATCTTGATGCCCACACGAGCCAAACAATATTTTAGAGGGCGCAGCCATTGCGCCACCACTAATAACAAAAGCAAGTAACAGCGCTGAATGATTAAAAGTTTTTAGTAACTGTTTCATTTTAAAATCTCGTTAATAGCCGATGTCATATTAGGGTTAATCGTGTTTGGGTTTTGCCCAAGTGCTTTTAAAACGGTGGCGGCAATTTGCGCTTGTTTAAGCTCATTATCGGTTTTTATTAAGCCATTACCTTTAATTGTAGGGCCAATGGCAGCAAGCCAAATATGCTCTGAGCCAATAATTCCCTCAGGAAATGCCTTTTTACCCTGCTCCGACTTTGCTAATGCCCGTTTAGAGCTGTGATGTTGCCAATCGTTTGCGTAGCTGCCACGGCCGTGATCGGTAGTAACAATTAACGTAGTATTATTTTTATAACCTGCTGTGCTTTGAATGGTTTGCCATAAATCTTTTAAAAATGCATCGCTTTGTTTGGCCGACTTTAAGTAAGCATCGTAATGGCCATCGTGAGCAAAATCGTCAGTTTCCCCTAAGCTAATCACCAATAATCTTGGCTTTTTAGCCAGCATATAGGCTTTAGCAAATCGATAGGTAAAACTATCAAGCCGCACATTGTGCCATGGGCTGGGGATTTCTGTTTGTAATGCGTTTAACAGGGGCGCATCGGCAAATAAATCATCGGCAATAGGCATAAATCCTGCATTTACATACACATGACTACGCTTAGTATTTACAATGTAAGAAAACACATCCCAGCTACCAAATAAAGCCGTGCTGTTTTTAAATTCAGGCTGCGCATCTAATCGCTCTAAAATGGTTTTATTTGGATTAAATACTTTATCGTTACTGTTAATGTTTTCATCCACTTCGCCGGTAAGAATTTCGTTATAACCAGGGTATGAAAAATACCATGGATTACTCACTGACATCGCTGAGCCGTTTGCTCTGTCGCCCATAATTACGCCTTGAGTGGCAATCGTTTGTGTTAAAAACGGCATTAATAATTGCTGGCGCTGTTGCACCCTTTCATCCCAAAATTCATTGCTTAACTGTGCTGGTTGCTTAACAAATTCTTTATTATTGAGCAGGTTTTTATCGGCACCATTAAATACTTCCTGCCAGCGCACGCCGTCAAGGGTGACTAACACTACATTTTGTTGAGCAGCCAATGCCACATTATTAAACAATAAAATTAAACTTAACCCGATAATTTTTATCATGCTTTTCATGGTGTTCTCATCAACTTTATATAGTAAAAAGCCCATCGGTGATGGGCTTATATAAGGTTACATTAGGTTTAAAAAGTAGCCGTTAATGTAACCGCTGCTGTGCGTGGCGAGCCGATAAAGTAAGTACTCCCATTGCCCGTACCACCTGCCAAGTAACTTTTATCGGTAATGTTATAAACCACAAAGGCAATATCAACGGCTTTAAACGGGCCTGCGTTAACTTCGGCTGCATAACCTGCGTTTAAATCAAGCACGGTGTAGCTATCTACATCGCCACGCTCACCGGTGTATTTAGCCGATAGACCAAAGCGGAAATCGCCACTGTAGTAATCGGTTGATAGCACAAATAAATCATCCACTGAGTCAATTACTTTGCCTCCAGCTTCAAAGCCTGGCGCATCGCCTTTGTATTCAGAGCTATTATTGGTGTATGAGCTATATACATTCCACTCATTATTAAGCATATAACTTGCTGACAGCTCTAGACCTTTGGACTCAATACCGCCCACATTGAGGTACGAGCCGTTTGTGCCTATGGTGTAGTCTATACCGCCGGTATCGCTGCCAGGTGCTATAAAGGTGATGCGGTTATCAAATTCAATTGAATAGGCCGTTGCTGTTAATTTAAGTGCATTATTTTGATAGCGTACACCCAGGTCAATATTTTCAGCGGTTTCTGGCTTAATAGCTGATAAGTCAGAGCTATCGCGTTCAAGCACACCGTCTTTAATGGCGGCAAAGTTTTCGCTATAGCTGGTAAATAACTCAGTATTACTATTTAGCTGATACAAAATACCACCACTAAATAGAAGGTCTGAATCACTGTTTACTTTAGCTGTTGTGGCGTTTTTATAGTGGTCATACTTTTCTATATCCACTAAGTATTTTTTTACCCCTAGGTTTAAGGTAAGGTCGCCAAATGCCATTGAGTCTTGTGCATACCATTTAAGCGTATCAGTCTCAAAGGTGTTTTTGTATTGCGTCCAGTATGGGGTGTTATCAAAATGATGATAAATACGGGCATCGATTACTTTATGCCAATCACGCGACTCATCACGGTCGCTTTGCTCATACCAAAAACCCGCTTCTATATCGTGCATGCCAAAGCTAGCTTGATAATTAGCAGTTACCCCTAAACGATCTTTATTGTAATGAGTATGACGATAAGACATAACTGGCGTGGCATCAGCGTCGTAACATGCAGGGTTAAGCTCAGGACCCGACTCCCACGGCCAATTTAAACTTGCGGTACAACCTGCGTTCGGCGCAAGTGGATTACCGTTGCTATCTGTAAAGCCATAAGAGCCTGCGTTGGTGCCCCCCTCGGTGGTTGGGTTGCCATTTTCATCTACAGGGGATGTTAAATAAGGTGGGATCCAATCGCCTCGGCCTGAGTTTTTATGGTAATAAGGGCTAATGGTTAACAATGAGGTAGGTGAAATCGCGTATTCAAATTTTAAATAGCCTAGAGTATTTTCACGCAGGGTGCCCCAACCTTCTGCAAACATTTGGTCAAAGTGCGGAACGCCTGTCCAGTTCCATGTTAACTGATCCCAATCAGGGGTTTGCTCAAATTGCTCTAGGCTCACGCTATTGTAGTTGGTCTCGCTTACATCGTCGTACGATAAGCGCCCTGTAATAGTTAACTCATCAAGGGTGGTAACAAATTTCGCTTCAGCGTGTTGGTTATCTTTTCCGCCATTGCTGCCTGAGCCAATCCAACGGCTAGTATCGGTTTGTGAGTAACTCACGTACGCTTGGGTATTATCGAAAATGGTGCCAGTTTCGTGCTTAACATAATAACGCGAAGCATCGTGACTGCCTGAGGTATAAGCAAAGGTGGTGCTTTTATCTAAACTCGGTGCTTTACTTACAAAATTAAAAGTACCGCCTAATGCCTCTAATGAGGCCGATTTAATGTCTGAGGTACCTTGGCCAACTTCCACTGTCACCAAGTTTTCGCTATCGAGATAACGATTCGCTTTAGCCCCGCCACCATAATTAGAGCCACCATTAGGAATGCCGTCTATCGTCATACCTAATTGCTGTTGGTTAGAGTCAATACTAAAACCACGCATGGTAATGGTTGTTGACCAATCATCGCCACCAAATGCGTCGCCTTCGTTTATGCTAATACCTGGCAGGTTATCAATTACCGATAACACACTCGATACCGAGCTTTGTTGTTCTAGCATCGCAGGTTCAATAACGTTGTTTGCATAACTGGTTGGTTTTGCAGTAACAGTTACTTCTTCTATCACGTTATCGTTAGCATAAGCTGAAGTTGATACCGCCATGGCCACAGCCATGCTCAAAATCGATTTATTTTTTAAAGCGTACATTGTTGTCCCATTTGATTCTAATTATAAAAGGTAATTATGAAAGCGGGCACAGTCTATTTTTTAAGTATGACAACGAGGGGCAATTTTATTGACAAACAGGTTAAACAAATATGAGTTAATTATGACGTAAAGTAATCAAATCAAGCACATCGTAATTAAGAGCAATCAGACTAAAACAGCACCCAAAAGCCAAGGGACTCTCTAAAGTCATAAAATTTTCTCACTCTTTCTAACTGCAATTGATCAAAATCTTATTTAACTTAGATATAAAGAGTTAAGAGCCCATAAAGTGATAACTTTTAGCCCAAAAACACGGTTTTATACAAAGTTAAAAACCAATTTTGCAATCAGCTTTTTCTGGGCTATCTTTTTATTAACGCTTTAATTACAGGTAGCTGCACTATGTTTAATTTTTTCGCTAATAGCGCTGAGCAAGCATTAAAACAGTCTATTACGGCAATTGTTTCCATAGATGAAAAAAACAATATTGTCTTTTATAACAAAGCCGCGCAAAAATTATGGGGCTACACAGAAGATGAAGTACTCGGTCACAACATACGAAAACTAGTCCCTGACGAACATAAAACAAACCACGACGACTATGTAAATCATCATAGAGAAACCGGGCAAGACAAAATTGTTGGCAGCTACCGAGAAGTTGAGTTACAAACTAAATCGGGAAGTCGCATTTGGGTCGAATTAGCGCTTTCTCAGGTGAAAGTAAATAACAACAAACATTACACCGCTTTTATAAGAGATATATCAGCAGAGCGTGAAGCAAAAGAAATCAATGAGCAATCGTTAGAGCAAGCCCTTGATGCAGTTGTATGTATCGATGAAAATAATTGTATCACTTTGTATAACAAAGCCGCTGAAACACTGTGGGGTTACAGTAAACAAGAAGTAATGGGAAACAATGTAAAAATGCTAGTACCCCATGCAATACAACATAACCATGATGAGCTTGTAAATGCAAACCGAGACACAGGTGTCGATAAAATAGTTGGTACCAGTAGAGAAGTTGAAATTGAACGCAAAGATGGAACAACCGTGTGGGGGCGATTATCGCTATCGAAAATTAAATTAGCTAATCGCGTTATTTACACAGCTTTTATCAAAGATGTAACGCAAGAGGTAATAACTAGAGAAGAACAACGGATGTTGTCACTTGTTGCAAACGAAACAGACAACGCGGTAATAATCACCGATCCTAACGGCTATATTCAATATGTAAACAATGGATTTGAACGTTTAACAGGATACGCTTTAAGTGAAGTAAAAGGTAAGAAACCAGGCAGTTTTTTACAAGGCAAAGATTCTGACAAAAACATGATAGAAACGATACGTACACATCTTAAAAATCGAACTCCTTTTTATGGAGAAATATTAAACTATAAAAAATCGGGAAGTGCTTACTGGACCTCGCTATCTATCAACCCAGTAATAAGAGAAGGGAAATTAGAAAATTACATTGCAATTCAAGCTGATATATCTGAAGTAAAGCAAATGGCGCTTGATTTCACAAACAAACTAGAAACTATCGGCGAGTCTATAGCTATGTTGCAAGTGTCTCTTCATGGTGAAGTACTTGATTGTAACGAATTACTAAAAACGGCATTAAAACCCAATTTTTCTGTAGAAGAGTTTGCTAAAAATCTGATTTCTGATCTCAGCTTTGAAGAAAAAGCATTTTTAGACAAAAACAAACATATCTCAAAAACTTTTGAACTTGAAAAAAACAATCAATACAGTGCCTTTGATGCAAGAATATGTGCTCTTCGAGATGTTAATGGTCAAACCACTAGTTATATGTTTATAGGTTTAAACATAACGGAAAGAAAAAAAGCAGTTAATCAAACTCAAATATCAATGAAAGAATTATTAGATATAAGCCAAACCATCAGCAAAATAGTAGAAACAATTAATGGAATATCAGAGCAAACAAATTTACTTGCACTCAATGCTGCTATTGAAGCCGCAAGAGCAGGTGAAATGGGACGCGGTTTTGCCGTTGTTGCTGACGAGGTAAGAACTCTTGCAGGCAATTCAAAGGCATCTTCTGAAGAAATAAACGGCTACATAAAAGAAACGGTTACTAAAATTCAAGAGCTTGCAGAATTATCTAAAAAGATAGATTCATAAATCCGCTTTTAAGTAAGAAGCCCACATTTGTGGGCTTATTAGTGAGAACTCTTTAAAACTTAAACTAACTCAGCAAGCATTTCATCACTATAAGGAACCACTTCTTCGCCATTTTTAATTTTGCTAATGTAATCTGGGTTAGCAATAAGTGGGCGACCAATGGCAATTAAATCAAATTTATTATCGTTGATCGCTTGTTTGGCAGTTTCAAAACTATAACTACCTACACCCACTAAGGTACTTGCATAACCAGCTCGTAAAAATTCAGAGGTTGATTTACCTTCTAGTGAATCAAAACGCATGCTGTCGTCAAAAATACCGCCATGTAAATAGGCTAGTTTGCGGTTTTCAAGCTCAGGTAATAAGTAGTCAAATACTGCTTTATCACGGTTATCTTCGCTCATATTAAAGTAGGCACCTGGTGTTAAACGCATAGCGGTACGCTCATTGCCGACCACATCAATTATGGCATCAGTTACTTCGAGTGCAAAACGAGACATATTTTCTGGTGTTTGCCCATACTCGTCATCACGCTCATTGGCAGCATAATGTAAAAATTGGTCAATTAAATAGCCATTAG
The DNA here is from genome assembly GCF_900116475.1 of Pseudoalteromonas sp. DSM 26666. Classification (NCBI taxonomy): domain Bacteria; kingdom Pseudomonadati; phylum Pseudomonadota; class Gammaproteobacteria; order Alteromonadales; family Pseudoalteromonadaceae; genus Pseudoalteromonas; species Pseudoalteromonas sp. DSM 26666. The sequence goes on from NZ_FPAR01000001.1 coordinate 810,462, forward strand.
CACCATGAATTTCCACGCCGTCAAAACCTGCTTCCATCGCGTTTTCTGCCGCTTTAGCGTAGTCAGCCACTAAGCCTTTAATATCATCTTTAGTGGCAGCTTTTGGCGTAATATAAGTTAGCTCACGCATACGCGGTACTGAACCTTCAACCCCTATCGCCGATGGCGCCAGAACATCACCACCAAAAAAGTGAGGGTGAGCAACACGGCCAACATGCCATAATTGCGCGAACATTTTACCGCCATTGGCATGCACGGCGTCAGTGACTTTTTTCCAACCTTGAACTTGTTCATTAGTGAAGATACCCGGTGTATTTGGGTAACCTTGTGCATCGGCACGAATAATAATTGCTTCACTAATAATTAATCCTACATCAGCACGGCGAGCGTAGTAATCAACCATCGCTTGTGTAGGCACTAAATTGTCATCTGCCATACAACGAGTTAGTGGTGCCATTAGTACGCGGTTTTGCAGTTCAATGCTGTTATTTAATTTAAAAGGTGAAAGTAAGTCTATCGACATAATGTTTATCCTTTGTTGAATGTACATTCAAGATAAGGTCACTTGAATGAATATTCAAGTATAATTTTGAAACTTTGTTCAAGATTGCGTAAACTGCTTTACCTAAACGCTGCTTAAGGTAGGATTATTGTTGAGAGTTCGTTTTACCTACTCTGCCAACAAGAAGAGTCATTATGAGAACTGCAGAATTTGATACAGAGTTTGTACTGCGCCAAGCAATGGCGATGTTTATGCTTCATGGCTATGCAAAAACCAGTATGCAAAAACTTACTCAAGCAACCCATTTACATCCGGGCTCGTTATACGCGGCATTTGGAAGTAAAAAAGGCATTTTTTTAGCCGCTACTGAGCAATACCAAACCGATCGCAATACACAGTTTACGGCGCTGTTTGAGCACAGCAGTTGTATTTTAGATACGCTGAAACAATACCTTAATATCATTGTGCAAGAATGCGTTGACGGTGAAGCAACCAAAGTGTGCCTGCTCACAAAAAGCATTAGCGAGGTAGAGGGTAACGATCCACAAATTTGCCACGTATTGCGTACTAATTTAACTGCATATGAGCACGCTTTTGCGCAGCAGTTACAAAAAGCAATTGATAATAAAGAAATTACCAATGGCCGAAGTGCCATAGAGCTGGCACGATTTTGTGTTATGGGTATATATGGATTACGCACCTACGCATTAACAAACCAAGACCCCGACGCACTAAACCAACTAGCCAATGAGCTACTAGCAGCCATCAGCTAAACTAAATTTTAAAGCGCAGCAGCTCGCTGCTCTTTTTATACTCCACAGTGAGAGAGAGCCAAAAATGACCACCGATAATTTATCAAAGCAAGACGACGTAATTTTAGGCCTTGGCGCAAAAAAACGACTCGCATACATGTACGAAACCGTGCAGCAATTTAAGCAAGTGTGGATTTTAAACGATGACGACGGCTGCGTAATGCTCACTAACGAGGACGACGATTGCGTGCCGGTATGGCCAACACGAGAGTTCGCACAAGCCTGGGCAACCGGCGAATGGCGAGGCTGTACACCTAAAGCAATTCCAACAAACGATTGGTTTAGCCGCTGGACACCTGGCCTTGAAGAAGACGACTTACTGGTGGCCGTGTTCCCTACCGAAGAAGACGACGGCACAATTTTATTCCCTGATGAGTTTCAAGCCCAGTTGAGTAAATCAATTAGGAAGTACTAACTTCTAAAGCAGTGTTCACCTTAAACAAGCTTATTATAAGCATTAAAAGAAAAGTTTATTTACCAAAAGGTTATAAAGCATCTATTATAGTGTTGTAACTTACTTTTATAAAAATCGACCTGGGTGGACGTCAATTCCACCCCCGTAAAAAATCGAATAAAGTAATCAATGTTCAGGTAAATTTAATAAAAAATATACATTTATTTTCTGTGTTTAAATTGGGGTCTACATGCTGTTCAATTCAAAATATAAAAACAAAATTAATGAGTTAAATAACGAGTTAATTCAATTAAAAAAAACCAATGAAAAGCTTGAAGCGCAATTGTTAGCAGCAAACAGCGAGCAATCACAACAAAACGACAATGAAATAGCAAATGATACAGCCTTTGTAAAACAGCGTGAATTAAACACATTATCATTACAGTCATCTGATTTAATTAGTGACATCAGAGAAAGCTTAGCCTCAACTTCACATAAACTAATTAATGATATTACGTCATTTAAGTCATCCCAAGAATTACTTGATACAATTTTAGATATGTTAGCAACGACTTCATCGTCAACACATAATATCTCAAGAGATACAAAATCAGCCACTAAATCCGTTAAAGAATTGCAGTCAGTAACAATCGGAATTAATGATTTTGTAAACATAATTAAAGGGATTTCTGATCAAACAAATTTACTTGCACTCAATGCGGCTATCGAGGCCGCTAGAGCCGGAGAGCAAGGACGAGGCTTTGCTGTTGTGGCAGATGAAGTAAGGACGCTCGCTCAGCGCTCTTCTGATGCATCTAACGAGATCTCTAATTTAATAGCTAAGGTCAATGAGCAAATGCAAAGCGTTGTAACTAACATTACTAACGTTAGCGAAGAAAGTGATGGCATTGCAAATAGCTCATCAGAAATTGATGCTACCGCTAAAAAAGTGGTTGAACTATCACAAAATATGTATAGCGTTATTGTTAATTCAAGTGCCGATGCATTTATTCAAACAGTAAAAATGGATCACATTGTATGGAAATACGATATTTATAAAGTCATTTTAGGCCAATCAAATAAGACTGCAGAAGACTTTTCTGATCATACCATGTGTCGTTTAGGTAAATGGTATTACCAAGGTGAAGGTGCATTAAAATATTCAAGCATTAACGACTTTAAAGCATTAGAGCAACCACATGAAGATGTCCATAAGAATGGCTTTGCTGCTTTAGAAGCATTCCAATTAGGCGATATCAATACTGCTGTAGAAAAAGTATCTCTTATGGAGCAAGCAAGTTTTAAAGTAGTGGACATACTTAGCGCTTTATCACACAAAATTATGGACTACAACTGTAAATAAAATAGTCAAAAAACACCTCACTTTGCATAGCGTTATGGTTCATAATCATTTGGCTATGCATACCAAACTTATATAAATTAATCACAAACTAATGACACCTCCACCTAAGCACTGCTGTTCAATAATCAAACTAACTAAATTATTAACCCTTTAAGTAATCGTTAACTATATTTTAATGATAGTGGGTCACGGTTTACTGATTCACCTAACTAATTCAGCGGTATTAAAATACTCAGCCACATTGCAGCAATAATGGCACTGTCGTTTTATTCTTTTTATTTAGGTTTTAATTATGTTTAAAGTTCATTTTAGTGTTGTATTAGCGACGTTATTTACTTTGCCCGTATGCTCACAAGAAGCACAATCACTTGTGCAAAAAGCGTTAAGTAATGCGCCCACAATTATAAACTTATCAGCAAATCACCCTAACACCCTAGTAACGCCCGCTATTAATGAGCTCGATGCCAGCCCTGAGTCGGATTTAATTCGTTATGGGCGCTTATTAATTATTGATACCTATAAACAACTTCCCAATAACGTAAATAATAAGCTCAATTGTAGCACTTGCCATCTTAATGAAGGGCGTGTAGCCAAAGCCGCGCCTTATGTGGGCATGAATGTGCTATATCCAAAGTATCGTTCACGTAATGCAAAAATAAACACCATTGAAGACAGAATTAATGGCTGTTTTCAACGCTCAATGAACGGTCAGCCACTGCCTACTAATTCAGTGCCTATGCAGGCTATTGTCAGCTACATGAACTTTTTATCACAAAATATAAAAACCAAAGACGATCTGCAAGACAACACAGGTTTTGTCACTATTAATAAAGAGCTAGTACCAAACGCCGATAACGGAAAAACTCTTTACGTTCAGCACTGTGCAAGTTGTCACCAACTAGACGGTCAAGGCTTATATCCTAATAATACTTACATGTTCCCAGCCATTGCCGGCAGTCAGTCGTTTAATGATGGTGCAGGTATGGCACGCACTTACACCGCAGCGGCATTTATTAAAGGAAATATGCCATTGGGCCAAGAAGGCATGTTAACCGAGCAACAAGCTGTTGATATTGCTTATTACTTTTCACATTTAGAACGCCCTATTTTTGTCAATAAAGCGAATGACTGGCCAAAAGGTGGCGCACCAAAAGACGTGCGTCGATAAATAACTAAATAGGTAAATAAATTAAGCATCGCTGGCGTATTTAAGTCACTCAACGCCCCTCCTATTTACTGCTTTATATTTTACTCGCTCGTCAAAAAATGCACTATGGGGCATATAACTTAACAGCTCGTCGCAGTTAATTCAGACTTTATCGCAACCTAAGTGTAGTTACATTTAAGTCAACGTACTCTTACTTGATTAATGACAAGGTAACGACTGGTTACAATAATAAGAGAATGTAAATATGAAAACTTTACTCGCCACGGCAATCAGCTCGGCGTTATTACTTTCGGGCTGCTCTGAGCCAAATGTAAACGCTGACAACAAACAACAAACAACTGCGCAAAGTATTTCAGCGCAAGCACAACAAGCTACCAACCCATTATTAGAAAAAAGCACACTACAGTACGAAACCCCTGACTTTGCAGTCATCAAAGATGAGCATTTTTTACCTGCCTTTAATCAAGGTATGGCGCAGCAAATGGCGCAAGTACAAGACATTATTAATAATACAGCCCCTACGACTTTTGAAAACACCATCGTGGCACTTGAGCAAAGTGGCGAGTTATTAACGCGTGCAAGCAGCATTTTTTACAACCTTGCAGGCTCTAGCTCAAACCCAGCGCGTCGTGAGCTTCAAAAAGAACTTGCACCAAAGCTTGCAGCGCACAGAGACAACATCTTTTTAAATGATGCGTTATTTAAAAAAGTAGCCACACTTTTTGAAAAAACAGACTCTTTAGCATTAACAGCGCAAGAAACACGACTATTAGACGTTTACTATAAACGTTTTGTGCGCTCAGGCGCTCAGCTTAATGATGAACAAAAGCAGCAAATACGTGATATTAACTCATCGCTATCAACCTTAACGACACAGTTTTCACAAAACTTACTTGCGCTAAGTAAAAGTAATGTTGTCATCGTAAAAGACCAAAAAGAGTTAGCTGGCTTATCGGCAGGTCAAATTGAACAATTTGCTAATGCAGCCGCAGAAGCCGGCCACGAAGGGCAGTATTTAATTAAAATCACCAATACCACTCGCCAGCCTGTTTTAGCTTCATTACAAAACCGTGATTTACGCGAGAAAGTGTGGCGTGCATCTTCAGAGCGCGCGCTAGATGGTGAATTTAGTAATCGCGACATTGTTGCGCAACTAGTTAAATTAAGAGCACAAAAAGCAAAGCTACTTGGCTACAACAGCTGGGCTGAATTTGGTTTAGAATCGCAAATGGCTAAAAAACCACAAGCTGTATTTGATATGTTTGCTAGCATGGTGCCAAGGCTAACTCAAAATGTAGCGTTAGAAGCTGCCGATATTCAAGAAAAAATAAATGCATCTGCAGAGCAGTTCGAACTTAAACCATGGGATTGGTTATATTATGCCGAGCAAGTTCGTCAAGATAAGTACAACCTTGATGAAAAAGCAGTAAAAGAATATTTTGAGTTTAACCGTGTATTAGAAGACGGTGTATTCTTTACCATGAATCGTTTGTATGGCATTACATTTAAGCCACGTAACGATCTACCTGTGTATCACCCAGATGTAAAAGCATATGAAGTATTTGACGCAAATGGTGAAAGCCTAGCTATCTTTTTTGCTGATTATTTTGCGCGTGAAGGTAAACGTGGCGGCGCATGGATGAGCTCGTTTGTTAAACAGTCTGGCTTGCATGGGCAAAAACCTGTTGTTGTGAATGTTATGAACATTCAAAAAGGCGCTAAAGGTGAGCCGATACTTATTAGCTACGATGAAACAACCACTATGTTCCATGAGCTTGGCCATGGCCTGCATGGTATGCTTTCAAAAGTAAAATACCCAACCTTATCTGGTACGTCAGTATCAAGAGACTTTGTTGAATTCCCGTCTACGTTTGAAGAAGATTGGGCAATGCACCCTGAAGTAATTGCTAACTATGCTAAACATTATCAAACAAGCGAGCCGATTCCGGATGAATTACTTGAAAAAGTAATTAAATCAAGAAGCTTTAACCAAGGTTTTGATACGTTAGAATATGTATCTGCCGCTTTATTAGATATGGAATGGCATTCATTACCAGCAGATGCCCCACTGCAAGATATTGAAAAATTTGAGCAAGATGTTTTAACAAAACACGGCGTTAACGTGCCATTTGTGCCGCCGCGTTATAAGTCTGCATTCTTTTCTCATTCAATGGGGGGCGGTTACTCTGCAGGCTACTATGCCTACATGTGGAGTGAAATTTTAGCTGCTGATGCATTTGCTTATGTACAAGAGCAAGGAGGCTTAAAACGTGAACTAGGTGACAAATACCGTAAAGAAATTTTAGAAGTCGGTAACTCGCGTGACCTTATGGAATCGTTTAAAGCATTTCGTGGCCAAGAACCAGACACATCAGCCTTACTTAAACGTCGTGGTTTAACAGCCACGGTTGAATAACAAGCTGTTAGTAGAGCTTGATGGCTACATAGCCATTAAGCTCTGCTTTATGCTAATACATTAAACTTCAAACGCCCTCACCTATTTTTATGAGTATGCCCTACATAATAATTGCCCAGCAGCAAAGCGCCCCCCCACTTACCCAACCTGTTTAACCTTAGCCGAGCATGTATACGTTAAAACATCGGCATAAAAATAATCGGGTCACGCAAGCGATAAGTTAACAGGCTAAACTTTATTACAGGCACAAAAAAGGACGCCATAAGGCGTCCTAATATAGAATAATGGTGGAGAGAGAGGGATTCGAACCCTCGTTAGGGATTAACCTAAACACACTTTCCAGGCGTGCGCCTTCAGCCACTCAGCCATCTCTCCACAATGTTGCAGTGCAACAGCGCGCTATAGTATGAAATACACTTGCTTGGTGCAAGGCCTTTTTAACATCACGCTTTTAACTGCTCAATAATCAAACTAACTCCTCATAAGCAAATAAAAAAGGCGATACCTGAGTATCGCCTTTATCTAATGCGTTATATTACCATTTATTATTTTGCCATATTGGCTGTGAAATCAAGCATGCGATTTAACGATCTAAGTGCGCCTTCGCGTAAGTCCATATCGACAAATACTTCTTTGCCGCTAGCATCAATCAGTGCTTCCTCAATCGCTTGTAAGCCATTCATTGCCATCCATGGGCAGTGAGCGCAAGTTTTACACGTAGCGCCGCTACCGGCCGTTGGAGCTTCGAAAAACTCTTTCTCTGGGCATAGTTGCTGCATTTTATAAAAAATACCGCGATCGGTGGCTACAATAAACTTTTTATTGCTCATTGTTTGAGCAGCTTTAATTAGCTGGCTAGTAGAGCCAACTGCATCGGCGAGTTCAACAATTTCAGCCGGTGATTCTGGATGCACAAGTACGCCCGCATCTGGGTGCAATGCCTTCATGTCTTTTAAGGCTTTGGTTTTAAATTCGTCATGTACGATACATGCGCCGTTCCACATGATCATATCAGCACCAGTATTCTTTTGAATATAGCTGCCTAAATGCTTATCTGGGCCCCAAATAATTTTTTCGCCTTGCTCATCTAAATGCTCTACTATTTCAAGTGCACACGATGAGGTAACTATCCAATCAGCACGCGCTTTAACCGCGGTAGAGGTGTTAGCGTATACCACCACTTTACGATCTGGGTGTTGATCACAAAATGCTGAAAACTCATCCACAGGGCAACCAATATCTAATGAACAAGTCGCTTCAAGGGTGGGCATAACCACAGTTTTATTTGGGGTTAAAATTTTAGCGGTTTCACCCATAAAACGTACGCCCGCGACAATGATCATGTCGGCTTCGTGGCGAGCGCCAAAGCGTGCCATTTCTAGTGAATCGGCTACACAACCGCCTGTTTCTTCAGCGAGTGCCTGAATTTCAGGATCAGTGTAATAATGAGCAACAAGTACCGCGTTTTTTTCTTGCAGTAACTGCTTTATTCGCGCTTTATATTCGCCTTTTTCGTCTTGTGTTAACGGAGCTGGCTTAGGAGGAAAGATATAGCCTTCTGGCATAATAGTTTGAGCTAAACTCATTGTTCTCGACCACTTTATTTACAGTGTAATTAATAGTGCAAATTATACGAGAAACTAACACTAAATAATAGCAATCTAACAAGGCAGTTTATAAATAAAGATTAGGGAGATAGTCGGAAATATTTTATGTCGAAGAAAGTGTACCAGAAGTGGTGGGTCATGATGGACTTGAACCATCGACCAATGGATTAAAAGTCCACTGCTCTACCAACTGAGCTAATGACCCGCTCTGGTTTACTTATAAA
>NZ_FPAR01000001.1:819412-898621 GCF_900116475.1 Pseudoalteromonas sp. DSM 26666
AGAATGGTGGGTCATGATGGACTTGAACCATCGACCAATGGATTAAAAGTCCACTGCTCTACCAACTGAGCTAATGACCCGCTCTTTTTGTCACATTTCGAGTGGGGTTACCATTCGTTTGCTGCGGGCGCTTATAATACTTATTTATAAAATGAGTGCAACCGAAATTGTCTCTTTTTTTAAGTTTTTATGTCTAGTTGAGCAATTTTAGACCGCTTATGACAAAAAGCAGTCTAATCAAGCATCAACATTTATTTTGATAAACGATCTGTGGCTAATTTAGCAGCAGTTGTACTTGGGTACTGATTGATAAGCTCATTCAGTATTTTTTGTGCTTCTGCCTTCAAACCTTGCTCTTGTAAAAGTGTACCAAGCTTTAACATCGCATCTGGGCGTTTATTTGAATTTGGAAATTCGTTAACAACTACTTTAAAGTGCTCGGCTGCTTTTACACCGTCATTTTTAATCGTTAATAGTTGTCCCAGCCAATAATGTGCGTTTGAGGTGTACACTGAATTTGGATACGTTGTTAAGAACGCTTGAAATTCTGGAATAGCTTGGTCGTAGCGTTTATCTTTCATTATAAGCGCAACAGCACGTTCGTACGCTTCGTTTTCAGATAAATCGCTGCTGTAGCTCTGCTCATTACTAGGCTGTGTGTAGTCTGTTGTAGGCGCTGGAGCGGTCGGCTTTGCATACGCTTGGCTAACACGGTTCTCAATTTCTTGATAAAGCTCGCGTTGACGCTGGAGTACTTTTTCAAGCTTATAGCTTTGCTCTTCAGTTACTCCGCGTATTTGACTAACTTCATCTTGCAGTAAATTGAGCTGTTGCTGTAACTCTACTTGTAAAAAATTACGCTGTTGCATCATACTTTCAAGTGTTGCTAAACGCTTTTCAATGCTTGACTGTGAACTTGCAGCTTCTGAAACAGGAGCGGGAGCAGCCATTAACTGGGTGCTCCCGCTCAATATCATGGCTGCCAAAATAATTTTCGGCTTCATAATATCTCTTATCTTAGTAAACTAGTACCGCACGGCGGTTTTTAGCGAAAGCTGCTTCTGTGCGAGTCTTAACCATTGGCTTTTCTTCGCCGTAGCTAACTACTGACATTTGGCTTGCAGAAACACCTAAGCTTTGTAGGTATTTTTCAACTGCTTGTCCACGGTGCTCACCAAGTGCAATGTTGTACTCTGGCGTACCGCGCTCATCTGCGTGGCCTTCAATTAATACTTTAACAGAAGGATTTTTAACTAAAAACTCAGCGTGTGCACGAAGTAAGTCTGCATATTTGCTTTCTACTGTCGCTTTATCAAAGTCAAAGTAGATAATTTGCTCTTGACGAAGCGCTTCGTACTTTTGACGAAGTTGCTCTTCTGCTTGTTGCTCTGGCGTCATTGTGGCTACTTCAACTGTGTCCGTTGTTGTTTGCTCAACAGTTGCTTGGTTTGACTGGTTAGCTGCATTTTCGTCGATATCTGAAGATGAGCTACAAGCTGCTAGTGTCATTACTGGCACAGCAATTAGCAGGCCTTTAAGTATTTTGTTAAGTTGCATTGAGTAGATTCCTATTTTGAGTAAACCAGCAATTATTACTGTAAATATGGCGACCAAGCCGGTGCCTTTACTTGTCCATCAAGCACAGGTAAACGTGCTTTAAAACGGCCGTCCATCGATACTAGCGCAAGTACCTGTTTATTATTGTGGAGCGTGCTGTATATAATCATCGAGCCATTCGGCGCTATGCTCGGTGATTCGTCAAGGCGAGTTCGTGTTAAAACTTGAAACGCACCTGTAGCCAACTCTTTCTTAGCAAGATGATACTGTCCGTTAGTACGGTTTACCATCACTAATTCTTTTCCGTCTGGCGAAATAGAACCCGCTAGGTTCATGTCACCGTCAAAGGTTAATCTTTGCGTTCTGCCAGTTTTTAAATTTAACTTATAAATCTGAGCATTACCACCCCTTTCCGACGTAAATACTATATCTTCACCATTTGGGTACCACGAAGGTTCGGTATCTATACTACGATGGCGTGTTAATCGCGTCTCTTTACGTGTTAGTAAGTCTAATAAGTAAACCTCAGTTGCACCAGTTTTATCTTTTGACAGCACTAGCAGTAACTTTTTACCATCTGGCGAGAATTGCGGCGCGCCGTTAATTCCCTTGTAGCTGGTGATCAATTCGCGTTTACCCGTATAAATGTCTTGAATATAAATTTGGCTCTGGCGATTTTCAAAAGTTACATACGCTAACTTAGTACCGTCAGGTGACCAAACCGGTGACATTAATGGCTCTTTTGAACGCAATAATACTTGTTCATTAAAACCATCGTAATCAGCAACCACTAACTGATAAGGCTTTTCTTCGGTATCACGTACAATAACATAGGCTATTTTTGTTAAAAACGCGCCTTTTTCGCCAGTTAGCTTTTCATAAATAACATCACTAATGCGGTGCGAGTATCGACGAAATCCAGTTTCACCAATTACGCTTTGACGTGCTTCTAAAATATGGTCTTGGCTTTGAACAAGCTTACCGTTGCTCATCATTTGTGTTTCACCGCCAGTAATTTGGCCGCGAATAACATCAACAAGCTCATAACGTACTAAGTAACGTCCGTTGGTTTGCTGTTCTACTTCACCCACTAAAACCGCTTCAACGCCTTTATTAACCCAAGCGCCGTAATCAATATCGCCGTCTTTATGTGGTTGTTGAGGCATTTGTGAAACGCTAACTGGCTTAAATTTACCACTGCGCATTAAATCAGCAGCAATAACATCGCTAAGCTGCTCTGGAATAGGGCCAATACCTTGGTATTTAAAAGGCACAATCGCAATCGGTCTTGCACCGTCTATACCTTCAGTAATAACAATTTCAAGTGCCGCGTGTGCAACACCCTGAAACCCTAATATTAAAACTAAACAGGCTATTTTAATTTTGTTAAACATGTCATCCCTTAAAACTCTGGCGCGATGGTTATATTAATATTCTTTAATTGTTCGAATACGTCTTTATCTTTCGATACCGGTAATGTGTCGGCCATGCGAACCGCTCTTAAAGCAGCTTCACACACTAACTTATCACCACCTAACGACTTAACCTGCGTAACCAAGCCATTAAACCCAAGACGGAGATTAATGCGGCATTGCTGGTTTTTCATTTTTTCATCAATTAATAAGTTTTGCTGAATACGCGCCATAATTAATGCACGGTATTTATCAACTTCACTCACTACTTGCTGTTGACGTATTTTATTACGAGCAGCCTGCTCTTTGGCAAGTTGCTCTTGCAGTATTTGTTCTTGCAATGCTTGCTGACGTTTACGCTCGGCTTCTTCAGCACGTTTTTTACGCTCTTCTTCCGCTTTTTTAAGCGCGGCTTCTTCGGCTTTGCGTTTGTCGGCAGCCGCTTTAGCAGCATCTTCAGCTTCTTGCTTTTGCTTTTGCGCTTGTTTGGCTTTTGCTCGCTCACGCTGCTCTATTTCGCGGGCTTTTTTAGCTTGAGCTTCGGCTTCGGCTCTTTCTTTCTCTTTAGCTTTGCGCTGCTGCTCTAGCTTTTTAATGCGTCTTGCTTCAGATTCACTTTGCTTACGTGCGTCTGCTGCGCGGCGTTCTAAATCACGAATGCGTTTATCTTCAGCGCGCTTTTTATCTTCTTCTTTTTTGCGTAACTCAGCAATTTTTTGCTCAACCTGCTGTTGATCCACGGTCACAGCAGACACCGCATTTTCTGGCTCAGGAATGGCGGCATTAAGCGTCACTTCCATTACTTTAGGTTTAGGTGGATGAATGTTTGCTGATGCATACAAAAATCCCCCTAATGCTAAATGCAGTATTACTGATTTGATTAACGACGTATTCATATGACTACTTGGTCCCCTCAAAGGATTCGGTCATTAAGCCTACCGATGGTACACCTGCATTTTTCAAAAAATCCATGAGCAGTAACACTTCTTGATACGACACTTTACCTGAGCCTTTAATCATTACTGGGGTATCAGGGTTTTTCATTAGTTGTAGTTTAATTACAGCGGCTACATCTAATGCTTCCATTGGCTCTTCCGGATCAGTACCTATGCTTACATAGTATTTACCTTGCGAATCAATAGAGGCAATAATGGGCGGCGTATCTTTGGTATCAACCAAGTCTGACTCTTCCATTTTTGGTAGGTCTACTTTTACGCCATGGGTTATTAATGGCGCAGTGGCCATAAATATAATAAGCAACACCAACATTACATCAATGTATGGTACTACATTAATTTCTGCGACTGGGCGACGCTTTTTACGCTGGTACATTCGCTTGAGCCTCTATTTGGGTAGCTGCTTGACGGTGTAAAATATTGGCAAATTCTTCCATAAAGTTAATATAATGAGATTCTAACTTTTCAACTTTATTAGCAAATCGGTTATAGGCAATAACGGCAGGAATAGCCGCAAATAAACCCATTGCTGTTGCAATCAAAGCTTCTGCTATACCTGGTGCAACCATTTGTAAGGTTGCTTGTTTTACTTCACCTAAAGCAATAAAGGCATTCATAATACCCCATACTGTACCAAACAAACCTATGTAGGGGCTAATTGACCCAACGGTTGCTAAAAACGATAAGCTTGATTCTAGTTTTTCTATTTCACGAGAAAGCGCAACCCGCATTGAACGGTGCGTGCCTTCCATAACAATGCCTGCACTTTGAAAGGTATTTTTTTTGTGGCGTGCAAACTCTTTAAAACCTGAGGTGAATAACGCTTCAATACCCGTTGATTGACCACCGCGTGATGAAATTTCGTTATATAACTTACTTAGGTCAACACCAGACCAAAAACGTTGCTCAAATTTTTTGGCATTTGCTAAGGCGTCAGAGATGGCTTTTTTACGTTGAAAAATAATAGCCCACGACATAACCGACATAGCAACCAACGCTAGCATTACTAATTGCACAAGCAAACTGGCTTCTAGAATTAGATCTAAAAAATTAAGCCCTGATCCCACGTTAAACTCCTAAATAATTAAAAACATCAAATTGATTTATTTGAGTAAGGTAACTTTGTAACACATTAGCCACCATTAAAGTTCAGCTAGTGTATCTAGTGTATTTCCTGCTGACAACGATATTGCTGTGAATAGCCAACAAAAAACGTTAAAAAAATAGTTTTACTACTTAACTCTTGTTTTACTGTATAAATAAATAACAATAAAGCTATCTGTAAGCCCGCTTAATTTCACTAAAGAGTCACAAAAATACGCTGTTTATTCAAAATTAATGCATAAGCACTCATAAACACTACACGCTTACCTTAACGTAATAGTAAAACTAATACCGAACGTTTATATGTTAGTATACATAAACAAAGCATTTCATTAACTTATAGAATTAATGGTTAATTAACATGCAACATTAAGTAAAAACAGAAAACCCCTGCTATTAGTTTTTTTAATCTGAAAATATAAATTTTCTAGTTTGAACAAATTCTGCCGCTTCGGTATTATTCTCCCATACCGAGCTAGCGCATTAAATGAAAGCTATTTCATTGAATCCAGTTCTTCGTAATATGATTTATTTCGTATTACTTTTTTACTTCTTGGGGTATGACCTCAATAAGTAAAACGTAGTTCCCTAGATTACTTCCTTAAACTTGTTGTTTGCCCGCATTATTTGCGGGCTTTTTTTTGCCCGCAATTTGTCAAATCAGCTACACTCGGCCTCAGTAACGTTACAGCAGGCGCACAATAGCCTGATATGTCTTAACGCTCAGTGAATTATTGGCAAAGTAAAATACGTCTAAATTTAGCCTTTGCTCATACTAAAAAGCCACTGTCGTTAAAATGACAGTGGCTTTAGAAAGAGTCTAGTTATTCTGGTTATTTAATCTTTTTTAGGTAACAAGCCAAAATGGTGGTACGCATTATCAGAGACAATTCGCCCTCGCGGCGTACGCTGAATAAATCCTTGTTGAATTAAAAATGGTTCAATCACATCTTCTATGGTTTCTTTCTCTTCGCCTATTGCCGCGGCTAAGTTGTCAAGGCCAACAGGGCCACCCATAAACTTTTCGATGATGGCGAGTAAATATTTACGATCCATGTAATCAAAACCGCTTTTATCAACGTCAATCATGTCGAGGGCTTGTTGGGCCACCTCAGCATTAACCGTACCGTCTGACTTTACTTGGGTGTAATCGCGCACACGGCGCAATAAACGATTTGCAATACGTGGCGTACCGCGCGAACGTTTGGCTATTTCGGCCGCGCCATCGTCACACATTTCTAAACTAAGATAATGCGCTGAGCGCCCCACAATATGTGATAAGTCTTCCACAGAGTAAAACTCTAAGCGTTGAACAATACCAAAACGGTCACGCAGTGGAGAAGTTAATGATCCCGCACGGGTAGTTGCACCAATGAGTGTAAACGCGGGTAAATCAAGCTTAATAGAACGCGCTGCAGGGCCTTCACCTATCATAATATCGAGCTGGTAATCTTCCATTGCGGGGTAGAGTATTTCTTCAACTTGCGGGCTCAAACGGTGAATTTCATCAATAAACAGTACATCACCTTCTTCAAGGTTAGTGAGCAATGCGGCTAAATCGCCCGCTTTTTCAAGCACAGGCCCAGACGTGGTTTTAATATTTACGTTTAATTCGTTCGCCACAATATTAGCAAGCGTGGTTTTACCTAAGCCTGGTGGGCCAAATATCAATAAGTGATCCAACGCTTCGCTACGACTGCGCGCAGCTTCAATAAATATTTCCATTTGTTGCTTAACATGCGGCTGACCACGATAGTCGGCCAGTAACTTAGGCCTAATAGCACGGTCTATGGTGTCTTCGTTGGTTTTTTCAGCAGCATCTATTAAGCGATCAGCTTCGATCATAATTTACTCACAGCATTGATTTCAAAGATTCTTTAATTAGAACCTCAGTCGAAATATCGGGTTTGCTTACTGATTTTACTGCTTTTTGCGCTTGTGGCAATTTATAACCGAGCGCCACTAACGCCGAAACCGCATCATCGGCCGCATTATTGGCTATAGTTGCATCGCTCGCAGGCTCTATTACGGCGCTATCGCTAAATGGGGTAAATAAGTCATTACCCCAATTTTTTAATCTGTCTTTCATTTCGAGCACTAAGCGCTCTGCGGTCTTTTTGCCCACCCCTGGCAGTTTAACCAAGGCAGTGGCATCTTCATTATTTACACAACTTACAAACTGCTGCGCCGACATGCCCGACAAAATGGCTAAGCCTAATTTAGGCCCTACTCCATTGGCTTTTAACAGCTCTCTAAATAACGCACGTTCGGTTTTATTATTAAAGCCAAACAATAACTGTGCGTCTTCGCGTACTACAAAATGAGTGTACACAATGGCGTTGTCGCCTACTTTAGGCAAATCGTAAAAACAGGTCATTGGCATTTGTACTTCGTAGCCAACGCCGCTCACTTCTAATAGTATTTCTGGGGGCTGTTTTTCAACTAACACGCCGTTTAAGCGACCTATCATTGTTATTTCCTTAGACGTCCTCTAACGGTTTTGCTTGCGCTACCCGCTAGTTTTATTAAATTTTGTTCAGAGTGGGCATGGCAAATTGCAATTGCAAGCGCATCCGCCGCATCGGCTTGCGGCGTACCTGGCAGTTTAAGTATGTTTTTAACCATATGTTGAACTTGCGATTTATCTGCCCCACCGTTACCCACAACGGCTTGCTTTATTTGCCGTGCTGAGTATTCAAAAACCGGTAAGTCGGCCATAGAGGCACCGACAATCGCAGCACCACGGGCTTGACCTAGCTTTAAAGCAGAATCAGGGTTATGCGCCATAAATACTTTTTCTATAGCAAATGTTTCAGGCGAAAATTGCTCTATAAGTTGCGTAATGCCCTGGTAAATCATTTTAAGTCGGGTGGGAAAGTCATGATCGGCTAATTTAATACAGCCACTGCCTAAGTATGTAAACTTGGCACCTTGATGCGCAACCACACCGTAACCCGTTAAACGCGAGCCCGGATCGATCCCTAAAATTATGGCCAAACAGCACTCTCATTATTGTTATTTATTAATAGTGCTAATAATGCCAGAGCACTGTATAAATTACCAGTACAAAGCAAAAACAAAAATGCCTACTTAAAAAGTAGGCATTTAAACGCTATTTGGCTGGAAAGTTTACGCCAATGCGCGTACTAAGCCTTGGGTATTTTGTTTAAGCGTACGGGCAATCATAAAATAGCCTAATCCTGCTACAAACACGCCGCCAGCAACGGGGCCTATAATCCATATGTTAGGATGCAGCTTACCCGCTAAATCAAACATTTGCTGCTGCACTATTAACAGTGCTATATCACTGAAAAATGCAGCCACCAGTCCGGCTAAACCGCCCAGTAATAAAAACTCATACAAGGTGGCATTTTTGATTAATCGGCTTTTAGCACCTAACGTACGCAGTATCACAATTTCTTGCATCCGCTCACCTAAGCTCGCTTGCACCTGCGATATAAGTACCAACGCGCCACACAACACCACTATAGCCAGTACAAAACCAATAGCTAACGACACTTGCTCAATAGTCGATTGAATTTGTTTAACAAAGTTGTCTACATCAATCGCTGTAATAGTGGGATATGCCCGCAATAGCTGGCTAAAGTCGCGCTTTTGCTCAGGCTCAATACGTACTGATGAAATATAGGTGGCCGGAAAGCTGCTCAACACATCAGGGCTTAAAATAATGAAAAAGTTAGGTTTAAGCGTGGCCCAATTAACTTTACGTACACTGGTAATTTTAGCGTCGAACGACTGCGCACCAATTAAAAACGTGAGGGTATCGCCCATTTTCACATCAAGGCGCTTCATCATCGACTCTTCAAGTGAGGCCTCAGCTACTGCGTCATCGCCAAACCACTGGCCATCTATAATGTCATTTTGTGAGGGGACTTCGTTAAGCCAAGTTAAGTTAAGCTCGCGGCCAATGCCTGAGCGGGCTTCTTCGTCTTTTTTCTCGTTGTCTTGCAATGACACTTCACGTGCTACTGCTTCGCCATTTACTGCATTCACGCGGCCACGAATCGTTGGGTAAAACTCCGACACTTGAATGCCTTTTTGCGCTAAGTATTCATTTACCGGATCCAGCTCATTTTGCGTAATATTAACCAAAAAGGCATTAGGTGCATCGCTTGGTAACTGAGACTGCCAATCCGAAATAATGTCGTTTTTTAGCACAATTAAAAACAACAGTAATTTAATCGCTAGCGAAAAACTAACTAGCTGCACCGCATTAACGTTGGCGCGCTTTTGAATAGACGCAATAGCCAACGACCAGCTGTTACCTGGCTTTAAACCAAGCTTTCGGCCCCCGCCAAATATTAATTTAGAAATTAAAAACAACACTAAAATAAGCGCAAGCGTTGAGGCAAATAAAATAAGGGTAATTTTAATATTGTTACTAAATAACCACATTAATAAAAATACCGTTAAGGCGCTAAGCCCTAAATGGATTTTACTTACCGCAAGGCGGTCGCCTAAATTACGGCGAAGCACTCTAAGTGGTGGAATATCAAATAAATCTAACAATGGCTTAATAGAAAACATAACCGCACAAATAACCCCGGTGCTAATAGCCACTAACCACGGTTTAAACCCTGCCATAGGCAATTCGGTTCCCATGCTTTTTGCAAGGTAACCAGTTGCAACTTCTTGTAAGCCGTAACCAATAGCAAGGCCAACGACTACCGCCATGGTACACACCATTAATAAGTGCATAAGGTAAATTTTGCGGATCATGTCGCGGCTGCCACCTAAAGTTTTCATCATTGCGACTGGGTCATATTGGCGCTCACAATAGCGCTTAGCCGATACTGCAATAGCAACCGCGGCTAATATAATGCCCAGCAAACCTGCTAACAATAAAAAGCTTTCGGCTCTGTTTAAGCTATTTGAAATAGGAGACTGGCGGTCTTTTACACCATACCAATTTTGGTTTTCTTTGAGTTGCGGCTTTAACCAATCGTAAAAACTATTGATGTCGTTTTCATCACCTGCATATAACTGGCGGTAAAATACACGACTGCCTGGCTGTATTACTTCGGTTTTTGCCACATCATCTATGTTTATGAGCACCCTACGGCTACTAGAGAACACATTAAATGGCGCATCGGGTTCTTCTACAATCACCTTTTCAACATTAAATAACGCGGCACCTAATTCAACTTGGTCGCCTACGTTTATGTTTAAGCTATAAAAAACTGACTCACTTAACCATACGTTACCAGGACTTGGCGCACCGGGTGCAACCTCAGTTTGAGCATTCAAACCCGACTTAACTTTCAATTGGCCTTTAAGCGGGTAACTGTTTGATGCAGCCTTTACCGAGCTAAACTGCATTTGATCGTTTGCAAACAGCATAGTGTCAAAGTACACCATTTGTGCAGTTTGTAAGTTTTGTTGTTCTGCTTTGGTTATAAAGGCGGTATCTATGGCGTGATTGCTGGCAAGAACACGATCTGCTGCTATAAATGCACTGCTTTTTTGCGCAATACTTTGTGCAATTCGCTCAGTTACCATAGATAAAGTAAGCACGGTTAATACTGCCAGTGCAATGGCTGCGCTTATTACGGTTAGTTCACCACGGCGAAACTCACGAGAAAATAGTTTAAGCGCTAATTTAGCCCACATTTGCCATTTCCTCTGTTGAATTTTGTACCAGCTCCCCCGCCTCTATTTGAATAATGCGTTCACATTTTTGTGCTAAGGCTTCATCGTGAGTGACTAAAATGAGGGTTGTACCGTTTTGCTTATTTAAATCAAATAATAACGACTCAATCATATGGCCATTTTTGCTATCTAAGTTAGCTGATGGCTCATCGGCAAACAATATTTTTGGTGAACCAACAAATGCACGGGCAATCGCAACACGTTGTTGCTCACCACCAGATAACTGCGACGGGTAATGATCAACCCGATGGCTTAAGCCTACTTTTTCAAGCAAAGCGAGCGCTTGTTCTTTGGCGTCTTCTTTACCTGCAAGCTCTGCCGGTAGCATCACGTTTTCAAGTGCAGTTAAACTTTGTACCAACATAAAAGACTGAAACACAAAGCCAACTTTTGCAGCTCTGAGTGCGGCCCGCGCTTCTTCGTCTAATTCGTGCAGCGGCTCCCCATCTAACATTACTTCGCCGCTGCTTGCCGTATCAAGCCCTGCTAATAAACTTAATAAAGTGGATTTACCTGAGCCCGACGTGCCAACAACAGCAACAGACTCACCGTGCTTGACATTAAAGCTGATGTCGCTGAGGATGGACAACTCACCTTCAAGGGTAGATACAACTTTAGACAAACCATTTACTTGAATTATATTTAATTGAGAAAGCGCTGACATATGACTCATTCAATCCTACGTTTTGTATTTATTTTATTTTTAGTTATTAACCCGCTTACTGCGGCAGCTAACAACACGATTTTAATACTTGGTGACAGTTTAAGCGCAGCCTATGGCTTAAAACAAGAACAAGGCTGGGTGCAATTGTTACAAGATAAATACGATGCCGAGCAACGCAATATCAACTTAGTTAATGCCAGTATTAGTGGTGAAACCACTGGTGGCGCCCTGCGCAGACTTGATGCATTGCTTGAGCAATATCAACCAACTCATGTGCTCATAGAGCTTGGCGCTAATGACGGTCTACGCGGTTTTCCAGTTACTAAAATGCAAGACAACTTGACCGCTCTAATTGAAAAAAGCCAAGCAATAGATGCACAAACCGCGCTAATGGAAATTTATATTCCACCTAACTATGGCCCACGTTACAGTAAAATGTTCACCGATAGTTTTGCCAGTGTTAGCAAAGCCACAGGCTCGTATTTAATGCCGTTTTTTGTACTTAAAGTAGCAGGCAAAAGCGAGCTAATGCAAAACGATAACTTACACCCTAACAAAACTGCGCAACCAATACTACGAGATGAAATGTATAACACGATCAACCAGTGGTTAAATAAAGAGTAAGGCCGTGTAAAACTTCTGGCGCAAGCGCTTAATATTAAACGCTTGCGCAATAAACATCCAAACAAACAAATGCTTATTGATTTTTTTAAAAATACACGTACTATTGCAGTCGAAGTCGGTATGTGGCGCAGCTTGGTAGCGCACTGTCATGGGGTGGCAGGGGTCGAGAGTTCGAATCTCTCCATACCGACCATTTAAATCCCTTCAAAACTTAGTTTTATTCAATAAAAACCATTTTCCTTTCGTTCTACCTAATTTAATACAAAAAAATATCGTACATTTATCGCACCAACCAATTTATTGACTTTTTTCTGCTTTTTGATTTCCATGGTATTTAGATTATGTGGCATCACACCTCGTTTAAATACTTTTCAAATAATAAAAAGCACGTATCTACTTTTAATTTTGATGTATTGGCTTGAGTCTATTGACATGCAGCTGTGGGCAAGCACTCAATAATTATGATGTCTGAAGTCAAGATTTGGCCCTTTTGGCTCTCTCTAAAAAGAACTCAAACCCAACCAGTGCATTGGTAAACCACATCACCCAAATAGTCAGCAAAAACATCAGCCGCGAATTTTCAAACGTACGCGACCAACTAGGCCTATACAACAACCTAAAACCAGAAGAACGCCCAACTTATCACGAAATACGCGGCCTATCAGCACGCCTAATAAAAGCCCAAAGCTGGGACCCACAAACCCGCATGGGTCACTCAGACAGCAAATCAACCAAAATCCACACCGAATTCGGCAAACAGATTGAATGGGTGCAAGTGCCTAACTTAACCGTAAACCTAAGTTAAACCGCAAATGAGATGGATTGCTTGAAAATCATACTGACTTCACTTTACGTTAAGTTTCTTGTGCTATAAATAATCAAATGTAAAAAGGATTTACTTCATCTATATATCATTTGCTATTCCAGTTATGTACAATATGCAAAAAAGAAGGGATTTTACAGTGACTACTACTGTTTACGATATTGATGGAAGGCAGGTATCAAGCGACACTCGCTGGTCTGCAAATTTAGTACTTTCCGATGGGAAAAAATACGTTGCATATGTTGACGACTGTGAATTTGAAAAAATAGCGGATCTGACCAACAGTGTACTTGTACTTGCTGGGAATGGTGTGTTAATAGCTCAGTGGAAAAAATGGTGGTACACATCAAGAGATCCAAAATCACTTCCACCGACCGATATTAATGGTCAAAACGTTATTAGTCTGTTAATAATAGATAAACTAAAAGATGAAATAATCTTTGACGCAGGTAATAAAAAAGCAATGTTTTGTTATGAAACAGAAAGGGTTATTTCTGTTTTTAGTGGTTCAGGCGATATCCACGCAGCAAGCTGTTGGGACCTCAATCGCTGTGCTAAAAAAGCTATAGAAACTGCATCAAATGCAGATATATATACTAGTAACATTGTTAGATTTGTCGACTTTAATAGTGGCGAAACTAACCTAGAACATACAGAATTTAATTATCAATGCATCGTAGATGCAATCATGGAAAGGGGGTTCGTAGTGAATATATCTACATCACCTGCAGCTAACGAAGTTGGTGTACCGTTAAGCCAGGATAAAGTAAGTAAGGAAATTAAAGAAATGCTCGCATCAGGAAAAGCCGTTGCTTCAGCACCAGTGCCAGGTATCGGGAAGTTTCAATGGAACCAAGAACAAAAAGATAAGCTTGCGAAAGCAATTGAGAGAGTAAATGAACTAGAGAGTATGTGAAACTCAGCTTCTCACTTAATAAAAAGCCTACATCCGTAGGCTTTTTTTATAATTACCAATTAGATTTACTATCGTGTCTTGCGCTCGTAACATAGCTCTCAATATTACTTACTATCTCTTTTACCTTTTGCTCAGCAGCAGCGCTGCGTTCATCAGTAACATAAGATGTTGCATAGGTACTTTTATTATCCGTATTGGTGTGCTCAACTATTTTAGTGATCGCACGAAACTTACCCTCTTTGGTATCAATACGAATATTGTATTTAAAGCTATAACGAATAATCCCCATCATATCAGTACCATTGTCAGCAATGCCATTACCAATAATAGTGCCAGTTTTTGGATCTTCGTAATCCACTACCGACTCACCAGATACAAAATACTGTGAAAACCATTGACGAGTTTTATTGTATATTTCATCTTGGCTTTGGTTTGGAACGTTTACAACATCTGTTACTTCTACAGGTGTATATTGTGTTGTTTGACAGCCAGCAGCTACAGTTAATACGCTGGCCAATAAAGCATTTTTTAAATTATTAAACTTTTTTCTGCTCGTCTGTGAAAATAAATATCAAATTAAAACTGAAGTTTCTTATTTGAATAATCCAGTATATAGGTTAAAAATTTTTCAACATCATCAATTGCTTGAAATATATACTCCTCTTTAACCATCAAAAGATGTTTTTCAATAAAATAAACATGCTTTTCTCTTTCAATATGTTTTATGAAATTGTCTTTACCATCATCATCAAGATCAACATCTCCTGTACTGTGCATTATAGAATTTCTAATTCTTCTTAATGTTTGAATACTTGACCAACTGTCATTAACTGGATCAAATGAAAAATCACAAACCTTTGTTAGATAATTGAAATACAATTGAATTCCAGTTCCTTTTAAGTCTTTTAACCTAATTTTGCCTTTATGTCTGTCGTCAATACCCCGACAAAAAATTTTTAACGTTTTATCTAAAACAGCATAAAGTGACAATACTGTTGAGTATCGATGCATCCGGATATGAATAAAATCAATTTCCTTAGCTACCATCCACAAATCAGAACCATTATATTCACCAAATTGATTTGCTTCCCCATCCATAAGCTCATCTTCATCTCTGGCTTCTTCACATAGCTCGTCAAATTCAGTACTAAATATCTGCTCTATTTTTTGATAGTGCTTACGTAAATATTTTGTAGTTTCTTTAATTGAACTGATACTCACTGGTTTTAGTTCAGGAGAAAAAGCTATAGAAGGCTTAAAAGCAGGTTTAGAAGATTTCATAAATATCCCTTTTTAAATTATAGTTATATATCAATAAGATTTTTCTGGAACGCCCAATATTCTTAATATTTCATTTTTAACGCTTCGTAATTCATGGGCTGGCAATGAGTTTGGCGCCTTATTAAATATACTATACCCTTTTGCATACCGCTCTCTATAATTATCATAAGCATCTGAGGTATAGCTATTCATTAGGTGCATATTAGGCTCACTCTTCAAGCTATTAAAAAGCTTCAACAACTCTTCTTGGGCTAATTGGTCTTTTTCTTGCTCTTCATAATAAAGCAAACGGGTCAAATCTTGACTTCAGACATCACAATCCATTAATGATCATTTATCGCTCTTAACTATCTTCCAAACGATAACAAAATAGCACTTAAAAAATCCTTTGATAATTTCACAGACTAAAACTTTGCTTGCATACGACACGCCGACAAAGCGGGTACCGTATGTGTTAAGACTTCAGGCAAAGTTTATTTTGGTAGCCAGTGATACACATAAATAGGCGTTTGGTAAAAATCTTTAAACTTGATCACTTTAGTTGGTTTATATCATGGCAAAGCGAAGGTGTTACTCACAATGGTGCTGTTTTTAAGCACGTTTTGTTTTAACTTTTCTTCAAGCGCTGCCATACCATCAGGTAACATACCAGAGAAGACGCTGTACTAAAATCAGCACTTTTAAAGTTGTTACATTAAAGTGTAGGTTATTTAAACCCAAGCTATATTTAATAAGCATTACAACCAACATTCCCCAAACCTAAATAAATCAATGCACCTTTTTCAACCATGATGACTCGCTAAAATATAAGAAAAAACTATTAAAATGAGCATTTAAATAACATGATCTTTCGCTAGATTTGCTGTTCATTACTTGTTCGACTATTACTATATTATGGGAACTAAATTTACTTGCGGGATGCTTGATGGACCTTAAAAAAGTAAATAAAAAATCTAACTCACCAAGTTTAACTGTAAATATGGATGAAGCATTTTTAACTCAACTAGTTAATTGTTTACCCATGGGGGCAATGGTAGTTAATACTGATGCTCAGATCCTTTTTGCCAATAATCAACTATCTGAAATACTAGGCTATGAGGATTCAGAACTCATAGGGATGAACATAGATAGTTTACTTCCAGCTCAATTTAAAGCCAATCATACCCACTTGATGAGTCAGTTTTTTGCTAACCCTCGAAAACGCTTAATGGGTGAAGGCCGTGAGTTATTTGCGAGTCAAAAAAGTGGTAAGCAAATCCCAATTGAAATAGGTTTAAACCCAATACACGGACAACAAGAATTAGTTTTAGCTACATTGGTTGATATATCGCAAAGGCTGCGCGCAAATAATATGTTTCAACGATCTATTCAGGCTGCGCCACATGGTGTGTTAATAGTTGACCAAGCAGGCATTATACAAGCGGTAAATCAATCGTTATGCAAATCTTTTGGCTACAGTGAAATAGAACTACTCGATAAAAAAATGGAAATGCTGTTGCCCCAGCGCTACCAAGGACATCACTCAGCACTTCGTCATTCATTTCATCGTGAACCCAGTGTAAGAAGTATGGGAGTAGGCAGAGATTTAACCGCGTTACACAAAGACGGTAAAGAATTCCCGGTTGAAGTAGGCTTGAGTCCTTTTATAAACACCAATGATGAAGACATGGTATTTGTTTCGTTGTTAGATATAACAGAACGAAAACGAATGGAAACTGAGCTAAAAGAAAATAACACTAGCCTGAAAGAATTTACCTATGTGGCCTCTCATGATTTACGCTCTCCATTGCGGGGCATTTCAAACTTAATTGAATGGATAAAAGAAGATTTGGGCACTACCACGCCTGAAGTAGAATACAACTTAACGCGTATTGATGATCGTATTCATAAAATGGAGACGTTAATTGATAATTTATTGGCCTATGCAAGGGCGGGGAAAGCTACCCTAGATACTCAAGTAATCGATATTCATAAATTAATCTCTAACGTCACCGAACTGTTAGATTTACCTGCTGGAATGAAGCTTCATAAAGACATTCAATTAAATACCATCGTCACTGCATGGACGCCGCTTGAAACCGTTGTTCGCAATTTGTTAAGTAATGCCATTAAACATCACGACAGTGAAGAAGGAAGTATAAAAATTCGTTGTGTAGCAGAAAATACGCTTTGCCATATAACCGTTTCTGATGATGGCCCCGGTATACCACCAGAAGCTTACGAACGTATTTTTAGTTTATTTCAAACAACCTCTGACGATAAGTCAGGCTCAGGTATTGGGCTGTCTATTAGTCGGCGTTTGGCACAAGCTCATGGTGGGCGCATTTCCGTTAGCTCAAATGAACCGCAAAAAGGGTCTACATTTCATGTTTGGTGGCCGCGCTTTGCAAGGAAAGAGAATTTATGATCAAAAATCTATCTATACTGCTTGTTGA
Source organism: Pseudoalteromonas sp. DSM 26666 (assembly GCF_900116475.1). Classification (NCBI taxonomy): domain Bacteria; kingdom Pseudomonadati; phylum Pseudomonadota; class Gammaproteobacteria; order Alteromonadales; family Pseudoalteromonadaceae; genus Pseudoalteromonas; species Pseudoalteromonas sp. DSM 26666. Next base: position 836,855 of record NZ_FPAR01000001.1, read on the forward strand.
AGACGATGATGTTGCCGCGGAAGCCGTAACAAGAAGCCTAAAAAAAGTGGATCCTAAAATTAAAATAATTTGGAAACAAAATGGAAAGCTGGCGTTAGATGCGTTACGAGAAAAAGCACAACAAAAAGAAATATCAGAGCCCTACTTAGTATTGCTAGACCTAAATATGCCAGTAATGAATGGGTTTGAATTTTTAGAGCATATTCGTAAAGATAAAAAATTAAACGATACCGTTGTATTTATACTCACGACCTCCAATGAGGATAACGACCGCACTCGCGCGTACCATAACAACGTAGCAGGTTATATGGTGAAACATGCAATTGGCCCGCAGTTTGCCAAATTAGCGACACTTATGGATGCTTATATACATGCCGTTGAGCTTGAATAAGCCATCTTAGCAAGAGATATGGATATGATAACTTCAATAGATAATTTTGAAACCTGCGACAGTATTAACCTACTCATTGTTGATGACGATGCGGTTGATAGAGAACAAATACGTCGTATGATATCTCGCTCTAATATACAGGCGAAAATTTCAGAGGCATCCTCTATTGAAAGCTCGATGTCTTATCTTGAACATGGTGAGTTTGATTGTGTCATTGTTGATTACCGATTAGGTATCGGATCGGGGCTTACCCTGCTAAATAATATTAGAAAGACTGAAAATAACCACTGTGCTGTGATTATGATCACGGGCTTAGGAGATGAAAAAATAGCAGCAGAAGCTATGCGGCTAGGAGCAAGCGATTATTTACTTAAAAATCAATTAAAAAGCGATCAGTTGATACACTCTATATCTAGCTCCATTCAACGCGCAAACTTAGAAAAAAAACTTCATGACATGGCACACTACGATAGCCTAACAGGCTTAGCAAGCCGCCCTATTTTAATTGATCAACTCCAACAAGCCATTACATCTGAGCAAAAGCTCGCCGTTGCCTATTTAGATTTAGATAATTTTAAACCCATTAATGACAAATACGGTCACGAAACCGGTGACTTCGTTTTGAAAACTATTGCCCAAAGACTAAAAAGCACATTACGCAAAGAAGATACACTCGCGCGTATTGGCGGAGATGAGTTTATCTTTTTATTAAGGGGGGCTGCGCATACGATACAAGAATATGAGACTCTGTTACAAGAGGTGCTGATTGAGGTAAACGACCCAATAAAATTAGCAGAGTTTTCGTGCTCCGTTCAAATTTCAGTCAGCATCGGCGTTGCACTTCCCAGTGGTGATGGCTTAACTTGTGATGACATTTTACGCAGAGCCGATCAAACAATGTACCAAGCAAAAAGATCAGGAACAAACCGAATTCTGTTTTTTGATCCAGAAGAAGAAAGCCTAAGGCATGCAAAACATGATTTATTATTGGCTGCTGAAAAAGGCATTGCTCGCAAAGAGTTTATTTTACATTATCAACCAAAGGTCAATTTGATGGATCACCAGTTGATTGGCGTTGAAGCCTTAATACGCTGGAATCACCCTATTTTGGGTTTACTTTATCCTGGTCACTTTTCAGAGGCATTAGAGCATCCACACATTGGTATTTTAATTGGTGAATGGGTACTTGCTGAGGCCTTAAAACAGCATAAAATTTGGACAAGAAATCATCTTTCTATGAGTGTAAACATCTCTCCAGCTCATTTGCTTAGTGAGGGCTTTGTTGAAAACCTCAGAGAGTTACTCATCAGCACTAATAATATAAAACCAAAAACCCTCGAATTAGAAATTTTAGAGAGCACTACAATTGGAAACGTTGAACAGGCAGTCGACGTTCTCAATGGCTGTAGGAATTTAGGTGTAAGTATTGCGTTAGACGACTTTGGTACAGGTTACGCTTCGTTGAGTTATTTAAAAAAATTACCTTTAGATACATTAAAAATAGATCAAAGCTTTGTTAAAAAGCTCCTATCAGACCATGAAGACAAGTCCATCGTTACGTGTATCGTGGCGCTAAGTAAAGCATTTGGGTATAACCTAGTTGCAGAGGGGATAGAGTCACAAGAGCTCGAAAAAGTACTTATAGGCATGGGTTGCTATCATGGGCAAGGCTATTATATTGCCAAACCAATGTCTGCAGAGAAGATGAACTTATGGATAAAAAATATGACATCAACTAAGCACTGACCCTAAATAATATTCCTCTATTTGGGTTGCCAGTGATACACATAAATTGGTGTTTGGTAAAAATCTTTAAGCTTGATCACTCTAGTTGGTTTATATGATGGCAAAGCGAAGGTGTTACTCACAATAGTGATTTTATTATTAACTACGTCATGTTTTAACTTTTCTTCAAGCGCTACCATACCACCTGGAAACAAGTAACACACCAAAGTAGACGCAGAACTGAGATCGGCATTTTTAAAGTCTTTACGATAGAGGGTAAGGTTATCTAAACCTAAACTATATTTAAAAAGCATTGAAATTAACCAAGGAAACCACGATAACTCATAGCCAATAACCTGTTTATTAGGATGCTTTTTGGCAACCGGTATAACAAGCGTTCCCCAACCTGAACCTAAATCAATTAATGCGCCTTTTTCATCCATGCTTATTGCAGCAAGCATAGTTTGGCGCGCTTTGCTTGAGCTCATCATCGGTGAAATTCCCGTTTTTAGCGTGCCCCAAACAATAGATAAAGCGATTAGAAGGACTAAAAAGAAAAATGCGGTAGCAATAAAGTCCATACTAACTAACACCTAATAACGGTTGAATCATCATAATCTCACCTTATCGATTATTTGTTTCTATATAGTAAAACCATTACAAAGAGCACCGTTAGTATAAATTTATTTTATATTTAACACCTGTTTAAAATAAACCACAAAAAAAGCGCCATTTGGCGCTTTTTAAATTAGTAGTAAGGTATTAGTGCTTACGCCCTACGCCGTTGCGCACCATATCTTGGCCGCTTTGAAAAATCTCTTCGGTAATTTCACGGGCTAATAAAAGTTGTTGCTTGTCATCAAACACCGCGACAAAACGGCTGCCGTCGGCATTATTAGTTGCCATGCCCACGCCTGCTACGCCAGTTAAACCTAAACCGCCGTTTTCCACTTGCAGTAAAAAGCTTTCAAGTTCAGCGAGAGTGTCGATTGCGGTTAGTTTATTTTCCATTGTGGTTGCTCTATGTGTTGCTCGCCATAGCGAGTCTGTAAAAAATATGCAGTTATTTTACAGCACACAGTAAAAACTTAAACCACCTTATAGCAAAACAATAACAACGCGCTATAAAGCATCGGCATCATAAACTAAAAACCCCGCAAATGCGGGGTTTATGTATTAGCTTTGCTTCATTGTGCCTTGTTGTTCAAGGCGGGTATGCCAGCTGAATGCTTCTTCTAAAATATGAGGCGTATGGCCGCCACGTACACAAGCACGCTCGTAGTAATCAAGCATAGCGTTGCGATAATCGGGGTGTACACAGTGTTTAATTACTTCAACAGCCCGTTCGCGTGGCGCTAATCCACGTAAATCAGCAAGGCCTTGCTCGGTCACTAAAATATCAACATCGTGCTCGGTATGATCGACGTGGCTTACCATAGGTACCACGCTTGAAATAGCGCCGCCTTTAGCAATTGATTTAGTTACAAACACCGATACATGCGCATTACGTGCAAAGTCGCCTGAACCACCAATACCGTTCATCATTTTAGTACCACACACATGAGTTGAGTTAACGTTGCCATATATATCAAACTCAAGTGCCGTGTTAATTGCAATAATACCTAAACGACGCACAATTTCAGGGTGATTCGACATTTCTTGTGGGCGAAGTACTAGCTTATCGCGGTACTTTTCAAGGTTATTAAATACTTGTGCGTTACAACGCTCTGATAAAATAATTGAACAGCCAGAGGCAAAATTAAGTTTACCCGCATCAATTAAGTCAAAGGTAGAATCTTGTAGTACCTCTGAGTACATAGTGAGGTCTTTAAAATCTGAGTCTAGTAAACCCATCATGACTGCGTTGGCTATGTTACCAATACCCGCTTGTAATGGGCCTAAGTTTGCAGGCATGCGCTGTTGTGCTACTTCTTCTTTAAAAAAGTTAACTAAATGGCGTGCAATAGAGGCGGTATCGGCATCTGGGTCGGTTACTGTTGAAAATGAGTCACTTTGATTGGTAAATACAATACCCACAATTTTAGCCGGATCTATTGGAATAGCAGTACTACCGATACGGTCATCTACTTTCACTAGTGGCACGGGTGTACGCGTTGGACGGTACGATGGAATATATATGTCGTGCAGCCCTTCAAGCTCTGGCTGGTGTAACATATTAATTTCTACAATCACTTCTTTGGCAAAAATAGCAAAGCTTGCTGAGTTACCCACTGACGTTGTAGGTACTATGTGGCCTTCTTCTGTAATAGCTACGGCTTCAATGACCGCTACATCGGGCATAGTTAATTGATGATTACGTAATTGTTCAACAGTTTCTGATAAATGCTGGTCAATAAACATGACCTCACCGTTGTTAATTGCTTTACGTAATGTGCTGTCTACCTGAAATGGCATACGACGCGCTAACGCACCTGATTCAGTAAGTAGCTTATCTAAGTCGTTACCTAATGATGCCCCTGTCATTAAGTTAATTTTCATTGGACTTTTACTTACACGCTCGGCAAGTGCACGTGGTACAGCTTTCGCTTCACCAGCACGAGTAAAGCCACTCATGCCCACGGTCATGCCGTCTTTAATAAATAAACTGGCCTGCTCTGCAGACATCACTTTGTTGTGTAAGTCACTACGACGAATTCGTTCTAATTGCATTTGGAACCCCTTAAACCCCATTATTATTTGGGCGCTATTCTAAGTATTTCCTTATGCTTCGTAAGCTAGACCTAAGTCTCATTTACGCATAGTTGGTATAAAAACGTTGAAGAGCGCTTTAATTTTGTACACTTTATTACTTAACTTATTGCTGTTATTGGGGTTAGAATACCAAAAGATTTATTCAGTGATTTAACTAAACAAGCTTAAAAGAAAATATAATCAATTTAAATCAATTACTTATAAATTCAATCAGGAAAGCTTAGATTATAAATTGTATAAAAATAAAGCCGTACAGGCCAAATCTTACAAAATAATAAACTGGTCATTCATTGGGCAGTAACCTTGTAAGGAATAGAATCTACGATTTACGTATTAAGGAAAATACATGGATTTGTCTGACGAAGAAATTAACTTTTTATCTGGGTTGTTTGAACCTAGTCAAAGTACAGCATTAATTAATGAAACAAAACTAACAGTACAAACATTAATACCAGATGGTATTGCGCATTTACTTGGTCAGGCTAAATTAACCCTATTAGCAGAAGTAGCTCATTACCAACTGTGGTTTCCACTTCAATTTAAAACTGATGAATTAGGCCATTTCAGTACTGTGTTAGCAGCCCCAGAAGTGATTGATACTAAAGGCACTCAACGTAGCTGGCGATTAAGTGAATTAAATATTCAAAGCCAAGGTTTTTGCATTGAATCTATCTCAAGCACAGGAATATTTTTAAAACCCACATCAATAAACAGTGAACTTGATGAGTTGCAAAATATGCAATTTATTTTACCCAATGAAGCGGCTATATCATTAGACATAGAACCCGTTAGGCACAGTGAGTGTGGCATAGCAGCTAAAATAAAGCATATTCACCATGGTAAAGAGCAATTAAGAGCGTATTTATTTGAAGTGCATAAACGTGAATATTCAAGCTTATATCAACTTGAGCATAAGCAAGAACTGGGGCTATCAAACTAAAAAGCCACACTAATTAAGTGTGGCTTTACGGATTAAATAAACTTAATTTAGGTCATTTTTACTTTAATCGTTTTGCTATTTCAGCAACGCGCTCACCGTATAAACGAGCCGTTTCTAAATCGCCTGATGGAATAGCCGTTTCGTCAGCATCAGTAGGTGATTGTACTAATACGCCAACCGAACCGCCTAAGTTATTGATGTCTTGACGGGTTGATTCCAATTTATTGGCGGGTGGTAACCCTAGGCTTACCCAAATTCCACCATGCTGTGAAGCTAACGTTTGCATACTAATTAGGGTGACTTGTTTGTCGCCATTTAGGCTGCCGCTATTAGTAAAACCGCCAAACACTTTATCTTTCCAACCCATGGTAAACCACACTTTAGAGGTGGCATCGACAAACTTTTTAAACTGCCAAGGGTATGAGCCCATATAGGTAGGTGCACCAAAAATAATGGCGTCTGCATTGTTTAATGCATCCCAATCGGTGTCTTTAATATCACCATTTTCATCGATTGCAATAAGCTGAGCGTTTGCTCCATCAGCCACAAATTCCGCCACTTTTTTGGTATGGCCATATCCAGAAAAATAAATAACCGCTACTTTACTCATGAACCTTCCTTTTGTTGTGATTTAATAACACGCTTTAAATATAGTATGGCCGCTTAATCTAAAATCAACTAAGCAGCGTGTTTAATTAAATTAAAAGGTACTCACTGAAATTTCTAAATTACTCACCGCACAGCCATACTGCTCAGCACTAATACGGTGATAAGCCGACTCAGGCTTAGTTGATAGACTAATAATAAACGCATCTTGCTGACCAACAGCTGTTTGTTCTTGGCTCAAGCACATGGCTTGCGTTAAAGAGCGCAATTTGGCATCCGTTAAAATACTGCCGAAACGCTGAACCGGCAAAGGCGGTATTTTAATTGCTGGCAATGCTTGGCTAATACTGCGCTGACTTAAGGTAAAATCATTATTTTTAATATCAATCACACTGCCAGCAGGCCAGTACGAGTAACTGTAGGTTTTAGTTTCAGCCTGAGCCTGCCCTGTTGATTTAACCATCACCACACCATTTTTACCAATTACGGTCATTAAATTCCCTGATTCAGATTTAATAACCACTAAGGCGGTGGTTTCGTCTACACCAAAACCAAATGCGGGTTGAGCTTGATTTGCATTGAAGCTGTCGAGCAAAGTGACTAGTCTTAATGTACGGTTTCGCTCGCTAAAGTGTGTATCGAGTACACCGTAACTAAATGTGCCTAAACCCCCAAAGCGGTTGTAAGTTAAACTATCGCTGTTTGAGCGCTCACTGGGTGCATCAATGGCTTGCGCGCCTTCTTTCAATGCCGATAAACTTGTGCCATTAGTGATCATAACCACATTACCACCGTGCGCTTGCCCGCCACTTTGCACAGCGGTGCCTGCACTTGTACCTACAACAACAGGGCGAGACTGTAACGCTTTTGTCCATGGATATGGCTGATTATTTTCATCAAACAATACCTTGCGCGTTAAGCTTTGATCGCCGCCATTAAACATAACACCGGTACTATTTTTGATTAGCTGCACTAAAGCGTCTGTGCCGTTTTTACACAGCAAATATTCTGCTTGAGTGCGATCAGGGTAAATATGTTCACGTTGATATAGCCCCATTTCAGAGTGCCTAAGCGTGTTTAAATCATCACATTTATTGGTGGTTATTGCTTTAGCAAGCGCAGGAGTTAATGCAAGCCATTGTGAATTTATATTGGGAAAACGAAGTAATCCTTCGTAAAAATCAGCAGATTCATAAGGGTCTCTGCTTGAGGCGGTAATGGCTAGTATGCTCGGGTTAGTACTTTTTACTTTTAAACTGCCCGATATAAATTGCAAAATATCTGTCGCTGCGGATTCGCTATTAAGCGCGGTATTGACCTGCTCTTTTAGTCGCGTATTGTCGCCCTGCAGCTGCGCTACTTCAAGCATATCTATTACAAAATTGTATTCTTGATCCGTTAAACTATTGAGCTGTTTACTATCAATATCGCGCCATAACCATAACAGCTCTTTTTTTGACAATGTAGGTGATGATTTAGCCTGCATTGTTGCTAAATTTTTAATAGTTTTGTTTTTAGCTTGCGTATTTTTACTTGGCCATTGTTGCTTTATTTGACTAATTTTAGCGTGGGAGAGCGCAAATACATTATGTATTTTACCCGGAATTTGTGTGTTTTTTTCACAATTTTTAGGGCTTAAACTAGCACACGTTGTGAGTGCACCGCCGACTAATACTAACGTTTGTTCAGATTCTTTTGCGCTTAACTGCAGCGAAAAAGCAATAAAAAACGAAAAAAGAGCCGTTATTATGCGCGATTTAGCTAACCGTTTGTTTGGTAAATATATTCGTTCCATTATGTTATACTCATGTAAAAAATTATAAGAAATAACTTGCGAGAGCGTCTCTCACTTGCTATAAAAAAAAGGAACTATAAAACGCGAGTAAGCTAGCACCCCTTTGCTGGCTTTGTCAAAAACCTTTTGGAATGAGAATTATGTTTAAAAAAGCACGTTTGCTTACAACATATTTCTACTCACCACACTACCTTTCGGAGTGGTTTGACGAGTAGCCCACCACCTCACTTTTTCACAGTGAGGGGCTTAGCGTGTCATTTCACCACTGCCCTGTCTAAAAATATAACAATTAAAAGCCACAGATCTGTTTGTATGTTTTTGTGCGCTTAAAAGACAAAAGGTATTTAAGATGTTTCGTCAACTAACAATTGCGGCCACAGTAAGCGCATTACTGAACCCGATCACTTTTGCACATGCACAAGAAACCAACACCGACACCAACATTGAACGAGTAGAAGTAACAGGATCTCGCTTAAAAGGCGTTGATCTTGAAGGAACTATCCCATTAACCGTACTAGACCAAGATGCAATCAAACGCTCTGGCGCTAATACCATTCATGAATTACTCAAAGATTTATCTGTTTTTAAGGGCGGAAGCGGCACATTTTCAACCTCTGAAAGTGGCGGTACGTCTACCTCAACACCAGCGGGTCAATCAGCTGCGAGCTTAAGAGGCATGGGGCCATCAGCAACGCTGACATTAATAAATGGTCGCCGAGTTGCGCCTAGTTCATTTGCTGCAGGTACTGAAAACTTTGTAGATGTAAACTCTATTCCGCTAGCGGCCATTGAACGTATTGATATTTTAGCCACCGGTGCATCAGCCGTTTATGGTGCCGATGCTGTAGCGGGTGTTATTAACTACATTTTAAAAGATGATTTTGAAGGCGCTGAAATCAATACTTCGTTTGCCGATAGCTTTGATCAGCATGACGAAAGTAAAAAACAATTAAACTTAGTTTATGGTACAAAAATAGGCGAAAGTAATTTAACGGTATTTGCTGATATATATGACCGTAACGCTTTTAAAGCGACCGATCGTAATTACACGGCCTCACCCTCTTTAGTGAATGGTTACTCCTATTTACCTAAGCTGGAGAACTCACCTAATATTTATTATTTCAGCAGCCGAGATGGTAACGAACTTCCATCACCAAACTGCAAAACCGAATTAGTTACTACTGAATTTGATGAACAAATTTGTGCTTACTACCCTAATCAAGATGATTACCTAGAAACGCCATTTGAAAGCCTTTCAACCGGCTTTATGTTTAATAGTGAGCTTGGTGGTATGCAATGGCATACTGACTTTTTTTACAGTCAGACCAAGGCAAAAGCGTACTCATCGCCCTCACCTATTAACCAAATTAATGACAACGATGGCCCGTATGTTTTAGAAGACGCCTTATTTATTTACGATAATGCCGATGGTAGTAATGATTTATTAGATCAACTCTACATTGACCCATTTGATACCCAAAGTGGTCGAGAAGTGTATGGTTTTGCATTTGATGCGCGCTTTAATGCCCCAAGAACGGTGGAAGTAGAAACGAAAAACTTTCGCTTGGTAAGCAGTCTAAGTGGTGAAATTGGTGATTGGGGTTGGGAATCTGGGGTAACCTTTTCTCGCTCACGTTCAGAGCAAGAAGCGATTGCAGGGGTTTATAATCGTTACCAGTTCCATGGCGCTATCACCGGCGAGCTATGTTCAGACGGTACGCTGGCAAGTTTTGACGGTAGTGACTTAAACTGTGCATCGGGAGAACTGCTGCCTTTTTACAACCCTTTCCTTCAAGGCGACGCCGCTAATGATGCCGTTTTGGCAACAGCGCAAGCTCGCCCAACACGCAGCGGAGAAAGTACAGTTTACGGCTGGGATGCTAATTTTAATGGTGAGCTATTTACCTTTAATGACCTACCTGCCTATGCCTCATTTGGGGTAGAAGCACGCCGTGAAGAGCTAAGCGACATTCCTTCGCTTGATTCACAAGCTCAAGCAGATAAAGACTATCTTGTTGATGTATTTGGCTTTGGCTCTAGTTTATCAGAAGCCGATCGCACTCAATATGCAGCGTTTGCTGAATTAAGTATTTCACTCACAGAGCAAATAGAGCTGCAAGCAGCGGGTCGATACGATCATTACGATGATTTTGGTGGCACCTTTAATCCTAAAATAGGTTTGAGCTATCGCCCAACTGATTCGTTGGTTGTTCGTGGTTCATGGTCAACCTCGTTTAGAGCACCATCATTAACGCAGGCTGGCGTTAAATTAAGAACCACACAATCTACTTTTGACTGTGGTGCAAACCAAGCTGTAGCCGATTTATACTGTATGGGTGATGGCACCCAAGTGAGTGTTAATTCGTTAGAGTTAGGTAACCCAAATCTAAATGCAGAAGAATCTGAGGCTATTAGTGTTGGTTTTGCATGGAGTCCCTCGGCTAATACTAATTTAACCATTGATTATTGGCAGTTTGATCATGAAGAAGTAATCGATACCAACATGACCGCTGTGTTAGATCGCGCCATAACCGATGCGTCACTTCGTCACTGTGGCATTGTACCACCGGGCGAGCAAGGCATATCGTACGATGAAGCATTATGTGATGTCACCGACAACAGTAGTTTAAACATAGAGCAAGACGGCGCTAATTTAACTGAGATTTTAAGCAATTATATAGGTGAATTTAACCCACGTGATGACGAGCTATTTTTACCGCTGTTTCGCGATCATGCAATCCCACTTGAAAACACTGGTACACAAACATTAGCTGGCATAGACTTTAAGTTTGACCATAGGTTTGTATTACCAAGCGGCGATTTAACCTTTGCCTTTGATGGCACTCATTACCTTGAGTTTGAACGTAATAAACCGGGGTCTGACTCGTTAGAGAAGCTGGTGGGAACTTATCGTTATCCTGAAAATATTGCGCGTATGTCAATAGATTGGGAAGCGAAAAATTACTACCTTAACTTAGGTGCAAACTACACCAGCAGTTACGAAGATGATATAGAAGGCCTGCGTAGCCGTGAAATTGATGAGCTAGATTCACTTGGCGTATTAGACTCAAAAGGTGAGCATCAGGTTGATGACTGGCTCGTTTGGGATTTATCAGCGGGTTACTATGTTAATAAATCGCTGACTTTGCGCGCGCGCATCAATAATATTTTTGATAAAGAGCCACCCACACTTTATGGTTCAAGCCGTGGCTTTGATTCAATCAACCATAATGCCCTAGGTGCTAATTACAAATTAAGTATTAGCTACCGTTTTTAACCGCTTAGCCGCAAAGCAAACGCTTTGCGGCATTCCTTTTATTACAGGTCATGGCTACAGTGACACTGCCTATTAAGTGCTAAAGTACGTTTAAGCGTTTATTTACGCATCAACACAATGACCTTTTATTAAAGTGAAATTATGAAACAAAAACAATTTTCTATGCCCGATGCAAGCATCATTTTGCTTTGTGTGGCTGTGATTGCCTATATGGCCACGGTATTTATTACCCCTGGGGTATTTAATGCAGAGCCTGACAGCCATACTGTGCAGCTTTCACAATATCAAGCCGTTAACGACCAACAATCACCACCTGTTTTTGCACAAGGTGGCGAGATTGGTTTAGCTAATGTATTGTTTGAAGGCCTCGTGTCGGGTGATAAATATGGTGCAGCGATTGGCGTAATGGCGTTTATTTTGATCACTGGCGGTGCCTTTGGCATTATTATGAAAACCGGTGCGATTAATAACGGTATTATGGCACTTATTAATAAGACCCAGCGGGTTGAATGGCTGTTTATTCCCTTACTGTTTTTACTATTTTCGTTAGGCGGCGCGGTATTTGGTATGGGCGAAGAGGCTATTGCTTTTTGTATTGTGCTGCTCCCTATTATGCAACAACTTGGCTACGACGCTAAAGTCACTGTACTTACAACTTATGTGGCCACGCAAATAGGCTTTGCCACCTCATGGATGAACCCTTTTAGCATTGCTATAGCGCAATCGATAGCTGAAATCCCAGTGTTTTCAGGTGCGGGCTTTCGTATGTTAGCATGGGCTTGTTTTACCCTTGTAGGCCTTGTGTTTACTATGCGCTATGCAAAACGGATAAAAACACAACCCCAAAAAACGGGTGATCAGCCAACGATTAAACTTAGCCTAGCCGATGCACTCACATTATTAGTGTTTGTATTGGGCATAGCTTGGGTTGTATGGGGGGTGATGGCGCGCCAATATTATATTCCTGAGCTTGCTGCACAGTTTTTTTGCATTGGCCTTATCAGTGCAATAATTGCCATCGTGTTTAAAAAGCTAACCGCGAATGAGTGCGCGGATGCGTTTAAACACGGTGCACAAGAATTATTGCCAGCGGCGTTATTGGTCGCATTGGCTAAAGGCATTGTATTACTATTAGGGGGTAGTGATTTAACCACTCCCTCAACCCTCAACACCCTGCTTTATTACTGTGCAAGCAGCATAGCTAGTGTGCCAGATTACATTGCAGCTTGGGGAATGCTGGTGTTTCAAAGTGTATTTAACTTTTTTGTTTCATCGGGTTCAGGGCAAGCTGCCATCACTATGCCACTGATGTCTCCTCTTGGCGATTTGCTCAATGTATCAAGGCAAATTGTGGTATTGGCCTTTCAATTAGGCGATGGATTAACCAACATTTTAATTCCCACCTCAGCTAGTTTAATTGGTTGTTTAGGGGTCGTGAAATTAGATTGGGGAGAATGGGCTGCGTTTATTTGGCGCTTTGCCCTAGCACTTTTTGTATTAGCAAGCGGCTTTATATTTCTTGCTTACTTTATTAATTATCAATAAAAAGAATTTGTTATGTTAACTTTAATTCAAGGTGCAACCGTTTATGCACCCACCTTCCTAGGCACACAAGATGTTTTAATTGGCGGTGGTAAAATCATTGCTATTGACGAAAATATAACCCTCGACAGCAGTGTACTCGTCAAACGGATTGCCGGTAAAAATAAGCTGGTTGCGCCGGGGTTTGTTGATTCGTTAGTGCATATTACCGGTGGCGGTGGCGAGGCTGGATTTGCCAGCCGCACCCCTGAAATGAACCTAACCGATGCAACCTTATCGGGCACCACCACGGTGGTGGCCGCACTGGGTACCGATTCAAGCTCACGTACGCTGACCAATTTGGTTGCCAAAGCAAAAGGCCTTAAAGAGCAAGGGCTGAATGTATTTTGCCATACCGGTTCGTATCATTTACCCGCGAAAACACTCACCCACTCAATTACTGACGACATCATGTATATAGAGGAGTTTATAGGTGTTGGCGAAGTGGCGATTTCTGATCATCGCAGTAGCCAACCTACGGTACAGCAATTAGCGGAATTGGCAGCAGAGGCCAAAGTAGCCGGTATGCTCAGTGGTAAAAAAGGCACTGTAAGTATTCATGTCGGCCCTGTTGATAGTCACTTGAGTATTTTGCATCAGGTGGCTGAGCAAAGTGATATTAAGCTTAAACAGTTTTATCCTACGCATATGAACCGCAATAAAGCACTTCTTGATGCCGGTATTCACTTTTGTGATCAGGGCGGTACTATCGACTTTACCACCAGCACAACCGACTATGATTTAGCCCATGGTGAATATGCAGCAGCCCATGCCCTTGCCTACTGCTTAGAACAAGGCGTAGCACCAAATCAACTCACTATGAGCTCAGATGGCCATGCCAGTTTACCTATTTTTGATAAAGACTTTAATTTATTAGGGCTTGAGGTGGGCAAAGAGGCATCTTTATTAACCTCGTTTCAGCAAGCAGTCAAAGAATATAACGTCCCTATTGAGCACGCTTTAATGAGCATAACCAGTAATCCTGCCGATATTTTAGGAGTTGATAAAGGCCGTCTAAAAGCAGCTAGCGACGCGGATGTTGTCCTTCTCGATAAAGAGACCCTAACCCCTGAGTATGTATGGGCTAACGGCACATTAATGGTGCAAAACACCCATGCAGTTATAAAAGGAGTGTTTGAATAAGCTAGTACAGCTAAAATGCTGCTGAGATATTTCAGCAGCATTTAACACCAAAGAGTTTATTACCCTAGTTTAAACAAATATCAATCCAACAAGGTCACTAGAACCTAGTTGTTAAATTCAGCTACTTTTCGCCGTAGCTAAGTTTTTTGTCGTAAAAAGCAGACCATTTTGATTTATATATTCAGCATAAACCTGAGCACTCATAGGTTTAGAAAAGTAATAGCCTTGAAACTCTTTACATCCCATTTCGGACATTATTAGGACCTGTTCTTCGGTTTCTACTCCCTCGGCTACACACTTAATATTAAGTTCATCACACATCACATGCACGGCTTTAACTAAGCTTTTTTGGCGTGTAGAGCTTGTAACCTTACTTATTAAAGAGCGATCCAATTTAAGTTTATCAATGGGATAATCAGCAAGTCGTGCAATATTCGAGTATCCAACACCAAAATCATCCACTGTAATAGTGAACCCCCAATCTTGCAGAGTTTGCATAAGTTTTAGAGAGTGAACTTGGTTAGCCTCAAGTGACGTTTCAGTAAGCTCTAATTCTATTTGATTCGGTTTTACATTAAAATCCGCCAAATATTTTACCAACTTTGACATAAAATCAGCTTGGCTAAAATCGAGTAAAGATATGTTTATTGCTACGGGTAAAAGTGGCAAACCAACTTTACTCCATTGGGCAATTTGAGCGCAGACTTTTTGAATAATTAAGTCCGTTAATCGGCTAATCATTCTATACTCTTCTGCAATAGGAATAAATACAGCGGGCGATACACTGCCAAGTACAGAGCTATGCCAACGAGCTAATGCTTCAAGCCCTATACATTCACCTTTTGCATTCACTTTAGGTTGATAATGTACTGACAGATCATTTTGTTGCAAAGCTTCATCAAGTAACATGGAAATTTCATACTTTTCCATAAAGGCCTGTGATTGTTTTTGATTGTAACCATTAAATGGCGAGTTATAGTCTGCGAGTTTGAGCGCCTCACACGCATTACTAAGAACAATCGCACTATTTTCACCATGCTCAGGACACTTAGCAAAACCAAATAAAAATGATTGTTGGTAATTAGTACCAAACACATCATAAGCTTGATCTAAGGTGCTTTTAATTTGTATTAATAACTTGTTTTGCTGTTCACTTGAGCTTGAACCAATAATAAAGCCAAGTTTGCCACCTTCTATAGACGCACAAAGCAAAGGCCCCTCTGACATTGCTTTTAAGCGCTTATAAGCAGTAATTAGCAATGATTGCGAGTCAGCTTTGTTAAGTTTTAAATTTAAATATTCACTATTTGCGCTTTGTGTAACGACAATATAAAACCCTTTTTGGTATTTAGACGTTAACCTATCGCATTGCATTTCAAACCACTCTCGATTAGGCAATTTCGTTTGCGAGTCTCTAAACCTTAGACGTTTGTTCTCTTGCTCCATCATAGACAAGTTTTGTTTAATTAACTGCTCTTGCGTGCAATCATAAAAGTCATACACTCGGTAATTTGTACTCATTGCTATTTGCTGATAATTACTCTTATAGTAGCGACTCTTATATTCTATGATTTGATTTTTTATATTTAACTCTTTGCTATTAAGTGCAGGGAATAACCCATCAATTCTTACAGCCTTTTCTTTCAAGCTGTTTTTTAATCCAAACATTTCAATAGCATGTTGATTTAAATCTGTAATTACTAAATTTTCGTCGACAATAATTTTAGCTTTATTAGATTCAGTAAATAAGGTGCGATAAAGCTCGTTTTTATCTTTAAGGAAGCTATTAGCATTTAACATGGTTTTGTTTAAACGTTTGGCAGCAACAATTGTTCGCGCAGTGGCAAGTGGGATACAAATATTAAAAAATAAAAATATCAGGCCTGTAATATATAAGTCAGCTTCTGGTAATTGGCTTGCTATTCCTGAATAGCCGGATAAATCAACATTATTAATAATCATGTAAAAAGGTATGATGTTTAAAATACCGTAGGCCAAAGCCGTTCTGTAACCGAGTAGCATAAGAGCAATGATGGGACATGAATACATAAACATAGAACCCACCTTGGCAAGCTCTAAGTCAGTTAAAAATAAATTCATTGATAAACTACCGGCAACGATAGTTAATAGAAGTGCATTTGCACTAAATGTGTAAAATCGCTTACTTGCTAATAAAAGACTAAAAGCAATGGTGAAAAAACTAATAGTAATAACTGCAATGTAAATTAGGTTAAATTCAATTGCACGGGTGTATGTATAACAAACGACCAAAAAACAGAGCAAAGTAACGAGCGTTAAAATTATCCGCAGTGCACTCACCCGCCAGTGTGCGACTTCATCATGGGCAGTATGATGATCGTTAAGTAAGAAGTACTTATTGAGAAAGTGCATAATAAAAATCAGTTAAGACATATCGCCTCATTAAACATTGATAAGTTGTTAAGATCAATTAAATAAGCTCAAATATCAATCCAATTGAAGTAGCTTATAAAATAAACCTAATACAAAAAGCTAAACAATATGCCCGCTTTCAACTATAGGCGTAACCCAATATTTTAACGGCGTGTACTTACAAACAGGGCTTAACGCCGTTTTTACTATGGCAAGTTCAGGTAATAATATATGCACCTCAAACTGATAAAAGCTGCGATGCCCTTCTACTTGCTCGGCAATGTCAAATTCACTGTGCTCCTTGCTGTAGCCTTCAATGTTTTTTAAGTTAAAGCCGGTAATGCAGTCTATGCCAATTAATATATCAACCACGTCATCTTTTATGTTTGTGGGTACATTTAGGGTAAAAAGTAACTGTTCAGCCATGTTTTTTCTCCAACCAACCATAAAAGATAGGTAATAAATAAAGTGTTGTAATTGTTGAGGTAATTAACCCGCCAATAACCACAATTGCCAATGGTTTTTGAATCTCAGCGCCGGGGCCGGTGGCAAATACCAGTGGCAGTAAACCAAACATGGCGGTTGTGGCTGTCATTAACACTGGGCGAAGGCGTCTGCTTGCGCCATCTAAAATGCGCTGCGTTACATTGGCAGAAAACATTTTCATTTGCTCAAAGTAGCTGATCATCACAATACCATTGAGTACCGCTACGCCAAGTAAAGCAACAAAACCAACCGATGCAGGCACCGAGAGGTATTCATTACTAATAAATAGGGCAATCACTCCCCCCATTAATGCAAACGGAATATTAGCAATTATCAGCGTTGATTTAGATAAGGATTTAAACGTGGTAAATAAAATAATGAAAATCAGTATTAATGCCACCGGAATAAGCACCAGCAAGTTTTGTGTTGCACGTTGCTGGCTTTCAAATTCGCCACCAAACGACAAGGTAAAACCACTGGGTAACTTTATGCTGCTATTAATTTTAGCTTCCAGTTCATTTACATAACTAACCACATCGCGGTTATCCACATTAACGCTTACAGAAGCAAAGCGCTTTGCTTTTTCTCGCTCTATTAACAATGGCCCCGTTTTAAAGCTAATATTAGCCACCTCTTCAAGTGGTAGTAGGCTGTTATCGGGCATTAAAATTAGCTTTTGCTTTAATGCACTCATTGACGATAACTCAAAGTGTGTTGCGCTTTCGTCTTTTTGTGCATTAAACACAATAGGGATCACGCGGTTTCCTTCTTGCAGTGCCGATACCTGTAGGCCTTCTAATTGCGACTTTAAATAATCGCTTAATCCTTCGGTGGTTAAACCAAACTGACTAGCAACCTCAGGAATAAGTTTAATATTTACATATTTCCCCCCTTCAATAAGCGCCATTTGCACATCACTTGCGCCGTCAATATTAGTGGCAAGTGCCGTGATTTTTTCAGCTAATGAGGCAAGTGTCGCAATGTCATTACCGAATACTTTAATCGAAATATCACCGGTGCCACCGGTGAGCATTTCTGATACCCGCATTTGTATTGGCTGAGTAAAGCCAATATTTACTCCTGGAAATTGCGCAAGTGTTTGTCGAATATCCTCGATTAGCCGCGCTTTGGAGTCAAAACGCCACGTATCTTTTGGCGCTAATTCCATAAATACATCGGTTTCGTTTAACCCCATAGGATCAAGCCCGAGTTCATCGGAGCCGGTACGGGCAACAATTTGTACGATTTCTGGGGTGTTTTTTAGCAGTGTGGCTTCAATTTGTTTATCGATATCCAGCGAGGCTTGCAAGGAAATACTCGGCGATTTTTCCAGTTGCACAATAATGTCGCCTTCATCTAAAACGGGCATAAAGCTTTTACCAAGCCCCTGAAATAACACCCCACTGAGCACTAAAACAGCGACCGATATAACACTAATAGCCACCGGCTTTTTAATTGCTTGGGCAAGTGTTTTAGTATAAAAACCTTGTAATAGCGTGACCATTTTAGGCTGGGTTACGGGTTCATTTTTTAATAACAATGAGGCTAAAATTGGAATAACCGTTAACGACAACAACAGCGCACTTAGCATGGCAAACACGATAGTGAGCGCCACTGGGGTAAATAACTTGCCCTCTAACCCTGTTAACATTAATAGCGGTGAAAACACGATAATAATAATAATTGTGCCTGAGAACACTGGCGCCGCGACTTCTTTACAGGCGCGATAAATAACATGCAGCCGAGGGAGGTGCTGATTGTTAGCCAACCGATTCACTATGTTTTCAACAATAACTACCGATGAGTCCACCAGCATACCAATGGCAATCACTAAGCCGCCTAAACTCATTAAATTAGCCGATAAATCAAACTGCTTCATCATTATAAATGTCAGCAATGCCGACATAGGTAAAGACAAAGACACCACCAATGAAGAGCGAATATCACCTAAAAACAAGGCAAGTAGCACTATCACTAAAATAATCGCTTGGCCTAATGCGCTGGTAATGGTGCTAATTGCGGTATTTATTAAGTTAGAACGGTCGTAAAACACATTAATTTTTGTGCCTTGCGGTAATGACGCTTCAATAGTGCGAAGTTTATCTTTTACATCTGCAACAACTTGCGCTGTATTACTATTTTTAAGCGCAATTATAAGCCCTTGTACCGCCTCTTCACTGTTTTTAGTGACTGCGCCATAACGGGTTAAACTGCCAACATGTACCGTGGCAATATCACTTAACCGAATAACCTTATTTTGAGTGGACTTAATCACGGTATTTTCAATGGCGGTTATATCGGTGTATTTGCCCTCAGTGCGCAGAATTAAGGTGTCGTTGCCTTTTTCTAAGCGCCCTATGCCACCGTTTTGATTCGTTTGCGTGATTGCCAACTTCATTTCATCAAAGCTGACTTGATGCTGTTGCATCAATAAAGTATTGGGAAGTATTTCATAGGTTTTTGAAAAGCCGCCAAGGCTATTTACATCAGCAACGCCGGTTACAGTGCGCAGTAATGGACGAATTTGCCAATCTAAAAGCTCTCTTTTTTCAATCAACGATAAGTGAGTACTTTCTATAGTAAACATGAACACCTCGCTCAAAGGCGTGCTCATTGGCGCCATGCCGCCACTAATATTACTGGGCAAGGTGGGCAAAATATTTAATAAACGCTCATTCACTTGCTGACGGGCCCAATAAATGTCGGTGCCCTCTTCAAAGTCAATGGTAATATCGGTAATAGAATACTTAGTGGTAGAGCGCAGCATTTGCTGTGACGGAATACCCAGTAATTCGGTTTCAATCACCCGTGTTACTTGCGATTCTATTTCAAGGGCGTTCATGCCGGGTAATTTGTAAACTATTTTAACTTGGGTGGGCGATATTTCTGGAAAAGCATCCACCGGAATACTTAACCAAGATTTAGCACCAATGGCCATAGCAACAATAACAAAAATACTAACAAACAAACGCTGAGTAAGTGAAAACTTAATAAGCTGGTTTAACATTTACTCTCTCCCTAAGTGAAGCAACATACCCTGTAGCGCACTTACCGAGCTTATTAGTACCTGCTGATCATCTAGGTTTTTATTGGCAGTAAATACATAGTCTTTGCCTTGTGTACCCTTGAGCTCAATCGGCAGTAACTCAAGGTTATCGCCAGACTTTAAAGCAATGTAATTAACATCTTCAAATTCAAACACCGCTGACTTTGCTATTTTAAAGCCCGTTAATTTATTTACCGGTGTGACTTTGATAGTTTGCCCCAGTGTAAGCTGGCACTCATTTGAGCTTGGCGACGCCCACACTATTTGATGGTATTTATCTGCAATACTGTCATAGCTCTCAATATTTAAGCTGCAACTTTGTGACAGCTTGAAATGCGCTAACGTGTTGGAAAAACTAAGAGGGACTTTAATCTTAACGCGAATACTACTTGCATCGATAATATCAAACGCGGTGTCACCCATCATACGGTTTCCCGACTCATTAGTGAGTTTTAAAATGCCCGTTTTTGGACTCACTAAGGTCACGTTTTCATTATCATCAATGTTTAAAAATGCCATTTGATGTTGCATATGTTCAAAATTTAGCTTGGCTTCAAAATAGCTTTTTGTGATTTCAACCCATTCAGTACTTCTTATTATTTTGTTTTTTAAGTGTTGTTGGTTTATGTCGTAATGGCTTTTAGCAATAGCGAGCATGTCTTTTGCTGATTGATAGGCATCTAAAAAATGGTGTACATCACTGCCCTCAACGCTTGCAATAGTGGCGCCCTTTTCAACCATGCTGCCGTTAGGGTATAAGTAACGAACCTGCTGTACATCAAACGCAAACAGCACCGTATAATTGACCCCAGGTTTGAAATTGACTTCACCAATTAAACTTTGCCCGTTAATAAACTCTGTTTTTTGAATCGGCGCAAATTCAACATCAAAACCACTGAGTGACGAAAGCCTTACAGGTGCTAAATTTTGCGAAGCAAACACAGGATTAAATGTTAATAAAGTCACCGTAAAGAAGAAAAATAACGTATATTGAATACGCAAAAAATGACGCATTTTTTTTGTAAAATTTAACAGCATTTCGTTTGTTCACATTTGATTAATTTTATAGAATCAACCATGACTTTTTTAGACGGTTAAATCATCAGGCAAACGCCTTAACGTACCCAAAAATAGCGAAAATTACGCTATGGTACATTTGTCCATTGTATTTATAAGGCATTGATAATAGAGGTTTTAATGAGAGACAAGTTAATAGCAGCCACCTTGTTAATAATAATGGTGCTAAACTTTTTTGATGTACTAACGGATATACATTTAGGCGTGCCGCAGTGGCATATTTTTTCTGAGGGCTTAATCGTTGTCATTTCTGCAGCCTGTGCTATTTACTTAATTAGCGATATTCGTGCGCGTACTGCCAATATTAATGCGCTGAAACAAGAATTAGTGCATTCAAAAAAAGAACTTAAAAACATATCACAGGCAATGATGGATGCGCGTCATGAATACAGTGGTGTTATTCAAACCCAATTTTCACAATGGACATTGACTCGCAGTGAGCAAGAAGTCGCGATGTTATTACTTAAAGGCTTAAGCTTTAAAGAAATAAGCGCACTAAGAAACACAAAAGAAAAAACCGTTCGCCAACAAGCGTCCGACATTTACAGCAAAGCCGATGTAGAAGGCCGACATGAATTTGCTGCATGGTTTTTAGAAGATTTTATGCAACAAAACCATTATCAACCAAAAAGTACGGCCATAAATTAAACAACGTACGTTAGCGCACTGACAATAAATATCGCAGTGCTTATTGTTAAACTCTTACAAACAAAAAGTAGCTCTTTAGCACGATTTAAACATCAAGCTAATTGCTATTATTAAGGGAAGATAACAATGAAGCTACATCAACCACAAACGCATGTTAGTCATACACCACTGAAACACAAAAAAAGCTGGAAGGATCAAGTGGCTACTGCAAAATTTGCTTGGGGTTTACTCACTGAAAATGAACTCTTAAAAATTAATGGTCATCATCATAAGCTCGCGGCTTTAATTCAACAGCGGTATCAGATTTCTAGCGAAAAAGCGCAAAAACAGGTGCAGTACTTTTTTGATAACTATTAATTTAATAATTATTAATCATTACAACGTGTTAAACATCTTGCTTAGCAAGCCTATATATTTTTTATAATACCTCTAAATGAAGTAGCTAGAGGTATTATTCATACATTTCCCCTGCTATTTAACCCACACTTATAACGTGTATGTAAGTTTTGCTATCGTTTATGTTTTTTCCAATTTAATAACAACGTTTAGCGCATGCGCTTTTTGATCTAATGGCGCGCGTATGAGGCCATCGCATAACGCGAGTAATTTGCCATCTAGTTCACCACTAATAACTTTTTTAGCAGCCCCCCCACTTTGATGAACGGTTATTGCATACTGGGTATTTTCAACATTAACCTTGGCCTCAAAATCGCTCCAATCACTTGGAATACACGGATTAACAATCAAAATGCTGCCTTCTCGGTAAATTCCTAAAATCCCCTCCATGGCGGCTCTGTACATCCAAGATGCGGCACCGGTATACCATGTCCACCCGCCTCGCCCACAATGAGGAGCAACAGAATACACATCGGCTGCAAGCACGTAGGGCTCAACTTTGTATTTGTATGCTTTTTCTTTATTAGATGAATAATTAATTGGGTTGAGCATACAAAACAAATCGTGCGCTTTATTGCCATACCCTAGTTGGGTATGTGCCAATATTAACCACATTGCAGCATGGCTATATTGGCCCCCGTTTTCACGAAGCCCCGCAGGGTAGCTTTTAATGTAGCCAGGGTCTGGTTGGCTATTTATAAATGGCGGTGTAAATAATAAAACCAGCGGCTCTTTATCCAAGGTTAAATGCTTATCAACCGCGGCCATCGCGGTTTTGCTACGCTTACTATTCGCCGCTTTTGATAGCACCGCCCATGACTGCGCAATAGAATCAATTTTGCATTCTTTGTTTGGTTTTGCCCCAATCCAGCTACCATCGTCAAAACTAGCTCGTCGATACCATTGCCCATCCCAGGCGTATGCTTCAATATTGTGTTTTAAAGTATCTACATAATCTTCTAAATTAGCTGCACGCTGCATATTGGTGATTACAGGGGATGATTCATTAGCGGTTGAACTTTGCGACGTTGTCGGTTCATCCGCTCGCGCTTTTAATAAAGGTAAAAATAGCTCAATGGTACTTATCAAGAACCAGCCTAACCACACGCTTTCGCCTTTGCCTTTTGCCCCCACTCGGTTCATGCCATCATTCCAATCGCCAGTGCCAATAAGCGGTAAACCATGCTCACCTGTTTGCGCTATCCCGTGCTCGATTGAGCGCATACAATGCTCAAATAAACTTGCTGCGCTATCAGATGTTTTTGCTTGAAAATACGTTTCATGTTGTTCATCCGTTAGTATTGGGCCATCTATAAATGCAACTTTTTCATCTAAAATACTGTTATCGCCACTGGTTAATACATATTTTGCGGTTGTATACGCAAGCCATATTTTATCGTCACTAATACGCGTGCGCACACCTTGCCCAGAATGCGGTAACCACCAATGTTGTACATCACCTTGAATGAACTGACGCCCTGCTGCACGGATAATATGCGCCCGACTCAGTGCGGGCGATGCAAAGGTAAGTGCCAGTGAATCTTGTAATTGATCGCGAAATCCATACGCGCCACTTGATTGGTAAAAAGCAGAACGCGCCCACATCCTACAGGCAATTGTTTGATATAACAGCCAGCCATTAAGCATGATATCCATTGCTCTATCGGGTGTTTTAACTTGCACAGCGTGTAACGTTTTATGCCAGTGTGAGGTGACTTCATCAAATACGCTATTTAAGTCTATTTTGCGATATCGACTGATCAATTCGCTTGCTTCTTGAGCTGATGCGCATTGACCAATAAAAGCAACAATTTCTTTTGACTCTCCAGGTGCTAATTCAATCACGCACTGCTGCGCTGTACAGGGGTCGTGACCCGCCCCTAACTTTTTAGATAGCGGCGTATTACACAGAAGTGCCGCAGGCGAACTCATGTTGCCATTACACCCTAAAAACTCAGTACGATCGCTTGTCCACTGGGTTTGCATAGCGTTTAAATCGGTAAAGGCCACGCGATTGCCAAACGCTGTATTCCACCGATTTTGTATAAAAATAGCGTTCGTTTTGGCATCAAGCTCACAGGTGATCGATGCCGCAGACTCACTTCGGTTAATACCCAGCACCCATTCGGTATAATGTGTAATACGTAAACGTCGTCGCGACGATGATTTATTGTGCAAGGTTAAGCGCGAAATTTTTATTGGATCATCCAGCGGCACATACTGTAATAATGATAAGGACAGTTTATCGGCTTGGTGTTCAAACCGACTATAACCAAACCCATGGTGAGTAATAAAAGCGTCTTGATTAGTAGCATGATGCTTTAAAGGCGATGCTGTCGCGGTAAATAACTCAAAGGTGTCTTCATCACGAATGTATATGGCTTCTCCTGAAGGGTTTGACACAGGATCGTTACTCCACGGGGTTAATTTGTTTTCGCGACTGTTTTCAGACCAAGTATACCCACCCCCTTCAGCTGCTACATGAAAACCAAACTGAGCATTAGCAATCACATTTATCCACGGCGCAGGGGTCGATAACCCTGATTTTAAAATAATGGTATATTGGCGACCATCATCCGAAAAACCACCAATCCCATTAAAAAATTCCAAACTATTTTTTAATAATGTCAGTAATACTTCCCCCGATACATTAGTGCTTGAAGAGGCGAGTTTTAACCCTGGATGAGCTTGCCTATTCCATACATGAGGCTTGGGAATAAAAGCCAATTGTTCGGCGATTGTTCCTCGATGCGCAATCAGCACCACTCTGGCAATTGATTTTAATAACTCAGCGGCCTGCACTGTAATTAAATCCGCACGTAAAATATGGACCGTGCCTTGTACTGATTGAGTATCAAAGCCTGCGTTAAAATTATCACTGGGCTGAATACTTCGTACTGCGGTTTCTAATACTGTTTGTAGTTCTTGTCTGTAGGAACCTACATGTTCGTTAATAATTACAATATCAACATGAAGGCATTTCATCCGCCAGTATTCTTGAGCACGCAGTAATTGTTTAACCTGCGGGATATCTTGCACATCATCAATATGCATCAATACAATTGGTAAATCACCGGAAACGGAATAAGTCCAGAGCATTGATTGACTCTCGACCCCTCGCTGAATAACAGCCTCGGGCGCTCTAAAACGTAAATCTGCATATAAAATCGGTGCCGATAAATGCTGAAAATCTGCCGCCTCCGATGCACTAATAGCAAAATGCCTCAGTTGAACTTGCGCTTGAGTCCAGGCTAACGTTTTTGCACGTTCATATGCATTTCGATCATGATGACGGTCAATTAAATCAATTAACTGCGCTTTAGAAGAAGCGACCATCGTCCAAAATGCAACGCGAACAACGTCTCCACTTTTAACATGTACGCGACAACGCAGTGAAAAAATAGGATCAAGCACAGTGCCCACTGAATTAGACAACGCTTTACTGGCGTATTCATACTCATTTATAGCGCTGTTTTTTGCTGTTTGCCGTGCGCCATGATGTGTAAGTACCGTGGCGTCGGCCAATGTATTACCTCGACCAATAAATAGTGCTCTGTCGGTTTCATATTGCACTGGCTCACACACTTCGCCCTCAACAACAGCAAAGTGTGCCACCCAAATTTCAGGTTCGTGTTCTTCGCGTGTACGTCGGGTGGCAATTAACGCATTGTATTGTTCTAGATATTCGGTTTGTACAAACATTTTGTTAAATGCCGGGTGTGCATTATCTGCTTTAGCGCTACTTAGTACTAATTCAAAATAGGAGGTTAACTCTATATCACGTTCATTATGGCCATTATTATTTAATGATACACGCCGCACTTCGCTGTCATCTTCACCAGAGACTAAAATGTCGGTGATGGTGGTAAAAGATGCATCATGATGTATAAATTGTGCGTGGTCTTCTGCAAATTCTGCACTAGTATGATGCCCTTCACAGCCAAGCGGTTGAGCGCCATTCGTCCATAACTTACCGCTGTTAATATCTTTTAAAAAAATAAAACTGCCGTAATTATTACAGGTAACATCCTCTTGCCAGCGCGTAATGGCAGTATCGCGCCAATGACTATACCCTGCACCAGTTGGCGTTAACATCACACTATAATGGCCATTAGATAAAATATGCGTCATAGGCGGCCCCTGTTCAGCAGTATTTAAATACCGCACTTTGGGCGTGTTTGAGTTAAGGAATGAAGACGATACGTTTACCTTTTCAGCGCGCGGATGACTGGTTGATACATCCCTTGGCACCCGCTCTTGCAATAATAACTCACAGGCTTTGATCATTGGCTCTTGATGAAAACGCTGTCTAAATTGGCTGTTATTTAAGGTATTAGCGATAGACACTATGGTCATGCCTTGATGATGAGCCATATAGCTTTTAACTAGCGCGAATGTGCTTTCTAACGGCAGCCTTGAAGGGGTAAAATCTAGCGCTTCATAAAAACCAAAACGCGCACAGGCGCCCATCTCATTTAAACGCTTAAAATTATCAACTGCCGCTTGTGGATTGACCATGGCAGCTAACCCGGTTGCATAAGGTGCAATCACGGTGTTATCTGCCAAGCCCCGTTTTAAACCCAGTCCTGGTACGCCAAAATTTGAATATTGATAGGTAAATTCAATATCTCGTGCGTTATACCCCGACTCAGAGATACCCCACGGAATGCCTAACTTATCTGCATACTCTTGCTGGCATTTTACAATTAATTGGTTTGTTTGCGCTAATAAACTCCCCGCTGGTGCACGCATAATTAACGAAGGCATTAAATACTCAAACATAGAGCCAGACCACGAAATAAGCGCGGAGCCTCTGCCCATCGGCGTGGATGTACGCCCCAGTCTAAACCAGTGTTTGGTGGCAATATCGCCTTTGGCAATAGCGAATAAACTCGCTAAACGTGCTTCTGAGGCTAATAAATCATAACAGCTGGTTTCTAGTGAGTTTTCAGTTAACGAAAAACCAATCGCTAGTAGCTTTCGCTGCGGGTCAACCAAAAAGCTAAAGTCCATGGCCATGGCCATTGTTCTGGCTGCATTACTGAGGGTTGTTATTCGTGTATTAAGCTCATTCGTTTGTTGCTCACAAAGTGCATTATCAATTTGTTGCTGCATCAGTAGATTACTTAAAGCGTTAAGCCAATAAAATAAATCTATGGGTGCTTCAGCTGCAGCTTTGTGATGTTTTTCCTGTTTAATTTGCCCTGATAACTCAACGGCTAAATGAGTGGCTTGATGAGTTAAGGTGATTAATGATGGTAACTCTGACTCGAGGGTTTGCGCGCTCACTATGGCGTTTTCTATATCATCAATCAATGTCATTAACTGCGTTTTAAGATCAGGGTCTGCTAATACGCTAACCTGCGAAGCCTGCGGCTCTGTTGGCATTATTAGTTTATTAGAGATAAGTGCTTGGCGTGCCAGTTGAATATTATCGAGTAATCCAGCACGTATATAGTCACTTGCAGGCGTTACTTTTAGTTCATCGCAACTATTGGCCAAGGTGATTAAGTGCCCAGCCAAATTACCACTGTCTACTGATGAAACATACTCTGGTAAAAGCGGCATTAATGTTTGCGTATCGTACCAATTAAACAAATGGCCTTTGTGTTTAATCAGTTTATGCAGTGTGATAAAGGTCGCTTCTAGTCGCTCGATTGTCTCTACTCGCCCTGCCCAGCCAAAATCACGCGCGGCAATACACGATAATAAATAAAGCCCAATATTGGTCGGCGAGGTTCTATGAGCAATAACCGCTTTTGGTTGTTCTTGAAAGTTATCGGGCGGCAGCATGTTGTCAGAGATGCTCACGAAGGTTTCAAAATAACGCCATGTTCGTCGCGCGGTATGGCGCAATAGGGTTTCATTTTCGCTTAATTTTTTAATGTGTATTAACGCTGGAGCTCGACTTACCCAATAAGCAATTGCAGGCGCCAAAAACCATGTAATAGCAAAAGGCAGCGCTATAACCCAAATTGCAGGATTAAGTATCAGTACTCCACTCAAAATTACCGTTACCATTAATAGGCTGGGCAACATGGTGCGATAAAACCCCCAAAATCCTAGCCGTGACTCACTGCTGCAATGTGCAGCGGTGGTCCATTCAAGGCAATTTTTGTGAGTGATTAATAAGCGCGATAAGCTACGCATAATTGCATCAATGGTTCGCCAACTCTGATCGGCTAAAAATACTATAGATAAAAGTGTTTGGTTTAATGCCAGTTGTAAATCTTCTAGCCATCGGCGTAAATGGCTTTGCGGATCAATACCTGAATGATGGGGAATGATTGAAAATAAACAAAAAATAAACGATGGAATTGCAATACTGCTAAGTAATAACATGGTACTTATCATAGCTAAAGGGAATGGCAGCAGCCAACATAATCCAAATGCGAGTATCGTTGCGGGTGCGATGAGTGAGCGACGTAGGTTATCAACAAGTTTTAATCGTCCTAAATAATTAACCGCTCTTTTATCGGAAAATTTACTAAAAATCCAAGGCAATAATTGCCAATCGCCACGTATCCACCGGTGCTGACGTTTTTGCGCTTCATCGTAACGGGCAGGAAACTCCTCAACAACTTCAACATCAGAAACCAACCCTGCTCGCGCAAAAATGCCCTCAAATAAATCATGGCTAAGCATGGTATTTTCAGCCACACGGTTACCCTGTGTGGCATTAAAGGTATCGACATCATAAATGCCTTTACCGGTAAATGATCCCTCGCCAAATAAATCTTGATACACATCGGATACTGCCGCCGTATATGGGTCAATGCCACCGGGGGCTGAAAATGTACGCTGATAAATAGACCCTTCGCTACCAATTGAGAGTGAAGGAGTCACCCGTGGCTGTAAAATACCGTAACCGGCCACTACACGTTGCTTATTGCTATCAAACCGAGGACGGTTTAATGGGTGAGCCATTTTACCAATTAGCCTTAATGCACTTTCGCGAGGTAATCGGGTATCCCCATCGAGTGTGATCACATAGCGCACTCCTTCGGGGACATTTGGCTGTACGCCATTAACCGCAATATAACTGGTATCGGTTGCCCCGCGTAATAAGCGGTTTAGCTCTTGAAGCTTGCCACGTTTTCGCTCCCACCCCATCCATGTATTTTCTTGCGCATTAAATAAACGCTTGCGATGTAACAGTAAAAACCGCGCACTGTTTTCTCCCTTGGTGTATTGCTCATTTAACGCCTTTATTTTATTGCTTACTAAGGTGAGTAAAACCTCATCGCTAGCTAGGCTTTGTTGCTCGGCATCTAAGCCATCGGTGAGTAATGCAAAACTCACATCACCCTCAATACCGCTTAAATAATGCACTTCTAAGCGCTCTATTTGTTCAAGTAATTGCGCTTTGTTGGTTAGCAAGGTGGGGATCACTATTAATGTACGCAGTGAGCTTGGCACACCCGATTTAAGCGCTAACGCAGGTAGTGTCATTGAGCCAAATTGCCACGTGACTAAGCGATTAACAATGGTAGTGGCGGCCTCGGTTGCCGGAATAAACCCAATGACAAACCATAAAATCAATTGTGTTGTGCTAAGCGTTAAAAATTCAGCATATAAAAATACGCTAGAGAGGATTACCAGTGCAAGCCCTGCCACTGATGCGATATAACCGGTTACTCCTAATCGAAGATGTAGGCGGCGCATAAACAAGCGTATGGTTGGCTTATAGTCTATTGATTTTTCAAAGCTTAGCCGGCCTTCTCCGATTAAATAGTTACCGGGCTCTTGTATACGCGTACGCTCTATTTGTTGCTCTTCGCCTAAACAATCGCTAGGGGTAGCTGCACTTTGTTTAGCCATTTCAATGACTCGTTTAGCAATTTCAACTTCATCATAGTTGCATCCACGTGCAAGTTGTTCAACGGCACTTCGATAAAGGCTGCGCGTAGCAAAATCCATGGCACTAAATAGCGTATTTTGATTCAACTGTTGATCAACTAAACTCACCGCTTCAAATAAATCCGCCCAATCAATATCAGAGATCAAACGCATACTGGTGATCACATTGCGTATACTGACGTTAGAAGCACCTTGGCGCTGCTGTTCAAGCTTAACAATTTTGTCTATTGTTAGCTGCTGCTTTGACAAACGCAGTGTTAACCATTCAAGTGCAGGGGTTGTTTTGGGGTCTTGATCTCGTAACCGTTTTGCAAGTTGTGATGCAAATACTAATGAGAGGGGTTGGGTTGAGCGGTTTTGTATTTCGGCTTGAAACGTTGCTTGTGTACTTTGCGTCTCTAATAATGTTTGTGTTAGCCGATCAGCTTCTTCTCGTTGCGCTCTACCGAATGAAATTTGATCGGCTAATCTACGCAGGTTTTCAATTAAAACAATCCGCAGGGTGATTGCCACAGCCCATAATTCACCAATGGTTAATGGTTGCACCTTTTGATAGGCACGAATAAAGCGGATCAGACTCTCTTGTTCAACTAAGCTATCGGTATGGGCTACATAAGCCCAAGCTAAACCAAACACACGTGGGTAGCCCTTAAATGGGCCGTTCAATAGTTTAGGAAGTTGGCGGTAGTAATGCGCGGGTAAGTCGTCGCGAACTTCGCGTATTTGCTGCTCTACAAGGTGGTAATTATCCAATAACCATTCTGCAGCAGGCACGACAACACTGCCTCGTGCTATCTCTGCGGCGCTATCTTGATACGCATTTAATAAAGCAGTCGCGTTTTCATCAACCCGTTTTCGCAAACACATGACCCTAGGAGCATGCTTGGCAACTTGCTGTGCTTTTGCCAAACTGGTTGCGTGTTTTTCAAGACGCTCCACCCCAAATAATTCTTCTCGAACTGGATCTGTGCTGCTCCAAAGAGGGTCACACTTTTTACGCCTAAATATTAAATCCAATATAGATTGCATAATACTCTTACCCTGAGTGCATTTATGATATTTTTATAAAAACAATGTGTTACGCCAAAACAATCGGCTCATATAAACAGTCTTGCTTGA
Source organism: Pseudoalteromonas sp. DSM 26666 (assembly GCF_900116475.1). Taxonomy (NCBI): domain Bacteria; kingdom Pseudomonadati; phylum Pseudomonadota; class Gammaproteobacteria; order Alteromonadales; family Pseudoalteromonadaceae; genus Pseudoalteromonas; species Pseudoalteromonas sp. DSM 26666. The sequence continues at coordinate 868,048 of NZ_FPAR01000001.1, forward strand.
TGAGTGATTAGCAGCGTAAATCGAGGAGTAAGATGCTAGCTTACGTATTCCATCCTATCGGTTTGAGTGACAAACAGTCTGTTCGATAGCATACATAGTCATGCAAATTAAGGAGAGTGATGCCAAGACGGCGAAAGGCCTAAACTAAAGTTAGGCCTTTAAATAAATTAGAATTTAAAAAAGGAGAGTTAGGGGTTTTTCATATAAGGCAGTAAACGGTCGGTCTCTGTTTTTACTACTTCATAGCATTCGCAGCTTAGCTCTTCTAGCCTTTTCCTATTAAGTACCGTGATATGACCTCGCTGATAATGAATTACGCCTAGTTTTTGTAATTTTCCTGCTGCTTCGGTTACCCCTTCGCGACGCACACCTAACATGTTAGCAATAAGTTCTTGGGTCATGGTTAGGTGATTATCAGGTAAGCGATCTAAAGAGAGTAACAGCCAACGACAAAGCTGCTGATCAATTGAATGATGGCGATTACATACTGCTGTTTGCGCCATTTGAGTGATCAGTGATTGAGTATAACGCAGCATAAGATCGAGTAATTTACCATGGCGGTTAAATTCTTCAGTTAATCGACACCCTTTAAGACGATAAGCACTGCCAGCACTTTGTACGATGGCTCGACTAGAAGTACTCCCGCCTCCCATAAATAATGCAATGCCGATAACACCTTCATTACCCACTACGGATATCTCTGCTGAGGAGCCGTTTTCCATCACGTACAACAAAGATACAATTGCATCGATAGGAAAATACACATGGGCGAGCTTATTTCCAGGCTCGTATAACACCTTGCCCAAAGGTAACGGGACTATTTCTATGTATGGAAAGATCCTCTCTTGCACATCTTGTGGCAAGGCAGCCAATAAATGATTTTTTAAATACGTGTCGGTTGTATGGGGTAGCTCATGCATGATCTTATATTCCTTGAGATTAAAACGCATCTCCTTTAAGGGCAAACTGTGTTGTTATGTAAAATAACCGTTATACAGCTCACTTAAATTATGTTTAAAACGAGTAACAAAATAGTTGCTGTATTATCTTCGCTTTATGATTGCAGCATAAAACTATTTACTGCTTTTCTCGGTTTAATAAAACGAGTCAATTAAGCAGTGCTTTTATAACCATTATTGCCCTCCTTTAACGCTGCTCGCTTTTTAACCACATTGCAAGCTTTTTATATTTAATAAGTAGCTAGTCGTTGGCTATCCATTAGGATTTGATTTTTTTAGTGCTAAAAAACTGGCGACAATATCAAATAGCTCTTCATCAATACTCGATTGACGTAAGCGATTATAGGTTTGACTTAATTTTTCTTTTAATTCTTCTATGTTGGTTTGTGCCCGTTGCATTGCGGCTAACCGGCTACTGTTTTCGCTTGCTAATGATTCAGCGCAGGCGCGGTACAAACTTACAAATAGATACTCTCTAATTAGGCAACGAAACGTGTATTGGTGATTAGGTAAAGTTTGCGGTAAGTTATTTGTTGGCCAGTGCACGTTAGCTAAATTTGTTTGCCAACTTTGCTGTATGGGTAACAGCTGTTCGCACACAGGCTGATAAAGTGCGCCCTTTTGTGGGTGATAATGGCACACATAAACATGCCCCAATTCGCCCTGTTCGCGTAATGCATCTATTTGCATCAATATTTGCCCCACCAGCACACTAACAGTATCAATGGTATTTGGTAAGCTAAAGTTACTTTTCACATTAAGCTTTGCCTGAATTAACCGCGCTTGAACACGCTCGCCTACAGTAAAGAGTATTTTTTCACCGTGAATCGTTTTGAGCTTTTTAACTACAAACTCACTCATCATATCGTTAAATTGGCCAACCAATCCTTGATCTGAACCAAACACAATAACACCCGTTAATAAACCTGGGGCTTTCTTGTCGGTCATATTATTTGGCTGTTTTAACAAACACGCTGTTAAACCCAGTTGAACCGTACGGTAATAATCATCTAATGCGGCAACGGCATTTTCATACTGACTAATATTTGATGACGCCATGGTTTTCATGCTGCGAACAACCCCACCTAAGTCATCCGCATTGGCTATTTTATGGCGAAGACTAACCATGTTATCACTCATAATGGTTACCCATCCTCATGTGAAGATTTAGTAGCGCTGAAATCACTCAGCACCTCTTTGGCAAGGCTTACTATTAAGGCCAGATCAGTGTCTTTTATAGACTCAGTACTGCTTAGGCGAGCAGCCACCTCATGGGGTAAATCCACGACCGCGTTCGCGACTAACATTTGCGCTTTGGCCATCTGCACTAAAGAAATAGCATCAAATAAATTATTTTTTAATGCCAGTAAAATGGCAACTTGCGCAAGCATGCTCACATGAGTAAATTCACTTTGTATTAAACAGGCTCGAATGCGTAACCCATGTTCAATAATTTTTTGCGTATCATCATCAAGACGAGCGCCAAAACGCGCAAAGTTCTCCAGCTCTTCAAACTGGGCATAAGCAAGTTTTAGCTCGCCCGCCACACTTTGGTATACTTTTTTTTGTGCTTTGGCCCCTACACGAGAGACTGACTTAGAAACATCAATGGCGGGCAATACCCCTAGTTCAAATAACGTGGGCGATAAATATATTTGCCCATCCGTAATCGATATTAAGTTAGTTGGGATATAGGCGGAAATATCCTGCTCTTGAGTTTCTATTATGGGCAAAGCCGTTAATGACCCCCCTCCTAAAGAGGCACACAAATGTGTAGAGCGCTCTAATAAACGTGAATGTATGTAAAAAATATCACCCGGAAAAGCTTCTCGCCCGGGGGGGCGCCCTAATAATAAAGACAGCTCTCGGTAAGCTCGGGCATGATGAGTTAAATCATCATAAACAATTAATACATCTCGTCCTTGATTCATAAAATACTCAGCCACACTCGTAGCTGCATATGGTGCAATATAAGCCAGGCCTGGCGGTGCATTGCCTTGGGTAACCATGACGATGGTATACGCTAACGCATCGTGCTTTTTGAGCTGAGCAATCACTTTGGCAACCCCCGACGCTCGTTGACCGATTGCACAATAAACGCAAATAACATTTTGGCCTTTTTGATTCAAAATAGTATCGAGTGCAATCGCTGTTTTACCGGTTTGTCGGTCTCCTAAAATAAGCTCTCTTTGGCCCAAGCCAATAGGAATAAGTGCATCAATTACTTTAATCCCTGTTTGCAATGGCATGGTTACCGGCGCACGCTCCATAATCGCTGCAGATGGATGCTCTATTGGGTAACGCTGCTCAGCAGCTAAACTTTCTTTACCATCTAAAACCTCACCAAGAGGATTAATAATACGACCAATTAAGCTCTCACCTACTGGTACATCAACCACACGCATTGCACGATTAACTTCATCACCGGCTTTTAAGTGCCAGTAATCGCCTAATAGCACGGCATCAACACTATGCTCGTCAATGTTAAAAGCAATACCTACAATCCCTTTGGGAAACAGTAATACTTCTTCAAAACCAACATTAGGTAGGCCTGAAATTTTTGCAACGCCGGTTGCAATACTCACAATGGTGCCAATTTCATTAATTTGCAGTGCTTGAGAGGATGAGTGGCGCACATGTTTTAGTGCAGCAAAAGCCTCATCAAACGAGCCATTTAGCCAATTATGTATGGGGTTCATTTGATTTTTTCTCAGAGGCAGAAACATCAGCGTTATTTGATGGCTTATGATGACTCGTCGTTTGAGATAAGCCTTGCTCGATATTTTTAACCATCGCATTAAGATACTCTTCTATGCTCCATGCAATTTTATAACCCTGAGCGGCCAGCTCAATACCGCACAGTAACTCAGAGTCATCCACGTATTGTATGACAAGAGAGTTATTATTAAAGCGCGCTTTCAGTGCTTTAGTTAATCGTGATTTTTGCTCTGCTGGCAGTACAAAAGCAGTTTTAATCACCATTGGCTGCTCTAAAGCAGTGAAAGTATCGAATAGAGGTTCATCTGATGATATTAAATGCTCAATAAACAAACGCGTTATTTGTGTTTCCAATGTGTCATTGGCTATTTCAGCCAGTACCTTACGAGCAATAGCAAATACTTCATGTTGAGTGCGCAAAACAAGTGTTTGCTTTAAGTTAGCTTGTTCATTTTTAAGCGCGTTAGTTTGCCTATCACGCTGCGCTTTAACTTGCGCTTGCATTTTAGTTAACAGCTCAGTGCGCTGCGTGTTTATCTCTTGCGTTAACTGCGCTAAACGCTCTGTGCGTTGTTGCTCAAACAGCGTGTTTTTATTAACGTAATCATCAAAAATGTCTTCTGCTTGTTGTTTTTTATTACTGGCATCATTGAGCTCTTTAGCAATATGCTGCTCTCTGGCATCAAGCGCGTTGAGGATCGGTTGATATAAAAAGCGTTTTAGTAATGCAATGAGAATCAAAAAGTTGATAACTTGTGCGGTCACCGTGAACCAGTCAATTAACATCGCTTATTGCCCAGCGACTTGAGTAATTGCAAAACTCCAAAACGGATTGGCAAACAGTAAAATCATCGCGACCACAAAACAGTAAATTGCGGTTGACTCAATCATAGCTAACCCGACAAATAAGGTACGCGTTATTGTTGGCGATGCGTCAGGTTGCTGTGCCAGTGCAGAAAGAGCAACCGCAACGGCTTTACCTTCACCAAGAGAAGGACCTAAAACCCCAAGGGCAATGGTTAAGCCCGCTGTTACAATAGAAACAACGGCAATTAAAGTTAAACTATCCATATTACAATCCTCATTATTTGATAAATAAACACCGCTTTTAAACATCATGTTTTGGGTGGCGGTTGTGCTTTAGCAGGCTGTTTACGTATTGCCGCACTAATGTAAACACTGGCTAAAATAAAAAAGATATAGGCTTGAACTATGCCCATCAGTAACCCTAAGGCGGTCATAACAATGGGAAATAACAAAGGCGTAACGCTAAGTAAAATAGCAACGATCATCGCGCCACTCATCATATTGCCAAATAAACGAACGGCTAATGCCAAAGTGCGCGACACCTCACTAATAATATTAAAGGGCAGCATAATGAATGTTGGTTTGATATAACTACGAAAGTATTTACGTATTCCGCGTTGCCGGATCCCAAAAAACGGCACCGATACAAAAACAAACAAGGCTAAAGCAACCGTACTTGATAAAGACCCTGTTGGTGGCTCAAACCCAGGAATAATGGTGCATAATGCAGACATCGCAATAAATAAAAATAAGGTACCTAAAAAGCCGATATATTTACGCGCATCTTTTAACCCCACCTCTTCTATTTGTTTTATGATTGCGAGCACCACTATTTCTACTATATTTTGCCAATGAGCGCGCTGCATCCCCATAGATAGTTTTCGGGTGATGATTACCGAGCCCATAACTAAAATCAGCATCACCGCCCATGTAAACACAAGCGTTGCATTGAGCTTAATAAAGCCCATTTGCCAATAAATGATTTGATCCGGACTAAGGCGCATAGCGAATATTATTTTTAGCCGGTTGGCTAGACTGTAAATGCACTATAAAACCCGTTGCAATGATTCGAATAGCAATAAAGCCCAGCAGCAGTGCACTTAATCTAAGCCAGCTACTATCTAACATTAAGTAAATACCTAAAACAACGGTGCTTGATCTGATTGCAAAGCTACATGCAAAAAGTAACACGGGGTATTTACTTGTCGGTAATTTGACTAAGGTCCACCATAATCCACTAAAAAAAACGATGCCTAATAATGCGCCACTTAAAAGCGCCGTTAATAATTCAAACAAGACACTGCTTAAATAAATCATGCTGTTAGCTATCCTTATGGTCATGAATATGTTTATTTTCTTTATCTAACCAGCGCCAAGCATTAAAGCAGCCTAAGCATAAGCCAACCACGAGTAGAATAAGTGTCCAGTAATGTTCACTGGGGTAGCGTTCATCAATCCAAAGCCCAATTGCAATGCCTACCATAGTAGGCAAAACCACCGACCAACCAATTAATCCCATCATGCCCAAACCAGACCACACGGTTTTAGACACATAATCTTGGACACTGATTTTACGTAAGGCAACTTTTCTGATCTGCCGAGTGAACGTTGATGTAGGGCGATTATTTTTGGTACTTTTTTTGTTGTTCACGCGAGCGCCTTATCTTTGATTAAACGTGGTTAATCCGCGAATGAATCGGCTTTCCATTTTTGCCAAAACCCTGCTTAATATTTTTTCTTGTTCGTTTTGCTGTAAAAACTGTTTATTAACAGCACGTCGTAGCTGATGTAAATCCAAACCAGTCACAGCATTTCGAACTGAAATAAACACACGGTTGCCTGTTTTAACCAACATGCCTTCATCAATTGCAATGTATATACGCTGCGTATCATTAAGCTCACACTCTAATATGCTCGCCGATAACGCCATCACACAATCAAGCCGGTTGGCTAATATGCCAAAGGCACCGTAGCGGGTCATGGCGACAATATGTTTAACCTCAGCGTGCTGCGCAAAAACTTTGTATGGCAACAATATTTTTAATGACATACTTGATGAGAACATTTTAATCACCTCTAGTTTTAGTGTTTTACCTTTTTAAGTGCTTCATCAATCTTGCCAATCATGTAAAGCGCACTCTCGGGATACTCTTTAAATTCATCGTTTAAAATACGCTCACAGCCATCTAGAGCATCGTCAAGAGAAACTGACTTACCAGGTACACCTGTAAATTGCTCTGTTGTAAAAAAAGGCTGGGTTAAAAAGCGTTCAAGTTTACGAGCACGATCAACTATATTGTGATCGCCCACAGACAGCTGCTCTATTCCGAGCATAGCTATAATGTCTTTAAGTTCAGCGTATTGTGCTAAGGTCTGCCGTATTTTTTGCGCTATGCCATAATGCTTTTTGCCAATGGTACTTACCGCCGCCATTTTAGAGCTCGACTGCAAAGGCTCGATTGCGGGGAACAGCCCTTCACTTGCACGTTGGCGCGATAACACAATAGATGCGGATAAATGAGAAAAAGTATGGACGGCAGCCGGATCAGTAAAGTCATCTGCGGGGACATACACAGCCTGAATTGAGGTAATAGCCCCACTCCCCGTATTTGCTATTCGCTCTTCGAGTTGCGACAGCTCTGTCCCCATTGTGGGTTGATACCCTAATCGAGCTGGCATCTGCCCTAATAGTCCTGAAACTTCCATCCCTGCTTGAATAAACCTAAATATGTTATCCATAAGCAATAACACATCGCGATGCTCATCATCACGAAAATACTCCGCCATGGTTAACGCCGCATGCCCTACTCGAAATCGGGCTCCGGGCGGCTCATTCATTTGGCCAAATACCATAATCATGTTTTGTAACACCCCAGCCTCTTTCATTTCACGGTAGAGCTCTTCGCCTTCACGGCAACGCTCGCCAATCCCACAAAATAGGCTTACACCATTATACTGACCGACCATATTGTGTATCATTTCAGTCAGCAGTACGGTTTTACCAACGCCAGCACCACCAAATAAGCCCGCTTTTCCGCCACGCTCTAAAGGCATTAAAACATCAATAATTTTAATACCCGTTTCAAATATTTCTGTTTTAGTTGAACGCTCAGCTAAAGCGGGAGGTAAGTTATGCACACTGCGCCATTGGGTGTCATCTGGCAAAGCCGCGCCACCATCAATAGGGTTACCAAATACATCAAACATCCGCGATAAGGTTTTTTTTCCTACGGGTGTTGTGAGTGTTTTTCCCGTATTTAATACCGACATGCCACGGGCTAAGCCTTGTGTGGGTGTCAGTGCAATACCGCGTACTCGCCAAGCGGTTAATTGCGAGAATACCTCAACGGCAATTTCATTCTCTTTACCACAGCGCAAAAGAGTACGAATTGCTGGCAGGTGATATTCAAAATGAATATCAATCACGCTGCCACGCACAGACACAATTTTACCGGTGCCCTGTTCAAGGTGATTAGCAAGCTCTGTACTACTTTGCTCGGTGTGTTTTACAGAAGAGCCTGTCATTGCGTCGATCTCCATATACATAAAAACAGATTACGTTTGCTAATTTACCGTATTGCTAATCGGTACTGAGTTCCGCCTTAATACGCAGGTATTCATCATGGTCAATATCGCCTTGTGCATAGCGTTCTTTAACTATCTCTAACGCGGTTTTATGCTGTTGTAAAACAGCGCGTTTATTTGAGCGATAGCTATATCCCCAATGGCCAATAGTTGAGATAAGTAGAAAAAAGATCCCAAACCATAAAAACCAACCCCAACCAAAGTACCAATCATTCCAATAACCATGTGACATCATAAATAACCTCTTGGATGAAACGCAGCACGATAAAAATCAACGTACTATAGTGTATAGATAAATAATGTAGGCTCTTAAAAATACGGCGTCTGTTCGCTAGCGAACGTTTGTGAGGTTTTTTAAAAAATAGCGATGACTAATGACGAGCAACTCGCCTTTTTATGCCGGTAATACAGCAGATTGAAGATTTTAGAAAAGAGTAATTTATTTTGTAACTCAACGGATTAACTTGCGCACTATTTTAGTCAGCGTTAAGCTGCTTCTTTAATAGAACAATTATATTTAAACGCACATTTAGAGTTATTAAATATATTCAGAGCAAAGGCTTACTATGAATAACAGTACCTACCCTATTGGCAACCCTGGTGAAAAGTGGAATAACAATCATAAACTCCAATGGCTTGAAGCCCAGAAAATTAAACGTAGCTATAACGATGAAGTATTAACGCTAATTAATGAGCTAAAAGATACGCTTATTGTAGAGCAATATGGTGAACTTAATTATGCTCAAAACAGTTACCCTTTGTTTGCATTAAAAACCCAACACTTTGATAAAAATAAACACACAGTGCTAATCACTGGTGGCGTACATGGCTACGAAACCAGCGGAGTACACGGTGCGTTAAGGTTTGCAAAAACATTGGCAACTCAATACGCAGAGAAATTTAATCTGGTGATTACTCCCTGCATTAGCCCATGGGGTTATGAAACAATAAACCGCTGGAACCCAGAGGCAATTGATCCAAACCGTTCTTTTTATGAAGGCAGCCCAGCGCAAGAATCTGCATTGGTAATGAATTATGTGCAATCTTTAAATACTGATTTAATCGCGCATATCGATTTGCATGAAACCACTGATTCAGATAACAGTGAATTTCGCCCTGCACTTGCAGCGCGCGAAGGTAAAATAAATACTAATTGGAATATACCAGACGGTTTTTATTTAGTCGCTGACAGCAACAAACCAGAGCCTGCTTTTCAAAAAGCTATTATTGAATGTGTTGAAAAGGTCACACACATCGCTCCAAGCGATGAAAATAAACAATTAATTGGTGTACCTCAAGAACAATTTGGGGTAATAAACTATGCAGCAAAAGAGTTAGGTTTATGCATGGGGTTATCTGATGCAACCTACGTTACAACCACGGAAGTTTACCCAGATAGTGCAACGGCCAACCCTGAAGAGTGCATATTAGCGCAAGTTGCGGCAATTTCGGGTGCGTTGGACTACATTATTAATAAGTAATAGTTATGGTATTCATCAGCACATAGTAAGGTGCAGACAAAGGAGCGGCTATTGGAATTTAAAAATAATTACGGCAGTTACAGTTTTTATGTTGAGGGTAATATTGTTATTGCGCAATTTAAAGGCAACTTAAACCCTGAGTTATTAAATCACTTTAAAGCCGCTCTGTTAGACACCATTGCAACCTTTAAACATCAACCTTGGGGCTATATTAGCCATTCGCCCGACGTTGTGGCCGCCACCCCTGACGCTGAAAAAAATATGATCGATGTTAGCCAAACAATGGGGATAAATAATTGCATAATGAGTGCCTTTATACTCACCTCTCCCATAGCCATAAGGCAACTACAACGTATTATGCACAGCTCAGGACGTGACGCTCATTTACAAGATTGCTTATTTGATGACTTGCCAAGCGCTAAGGCATTTATAAAAAGTCAGCTTACCTCAGCCGAGTAAATTAATTACACGACCGAGGTATAGTCAACGAAAAACCGAATGGGCTAGTTTTTATAAAACTGACTCTCTTTAGTAATTGAAATGCTATTGTCCTCTTGTGCGGTGATTTTAAACTGCAGCTTACTCACCTTCGTGGGTATATCATATCCATCGGCAGTAACCGTTACTGGAACATTTTTCATCAACCCTGGCTCTACCAACACGGCGTTAGGACTTTGCAAGCTCGCACCTTCTAACCCACTAATTGAAATAGAATAATGCAGAGGTTGCTGCGTTTTGTTAATGATGGTGAGTGTATAAGGGTTTTCGACTAACCCTTCATAATTTACCCGATACAGTGCGTTTCTGTCTCTAAGGACTGAGGCTTCGATAGGCGTACGTTGTAGCATCCAAGCAAACATAGAAATAATTAACAGCGCAGTTAAAGCGCCATAGCCCACTAACTTGAGCCTAAATGGATTAGTTTTTTGCCCCGCCATTTGCTTTTCACTGGCGTATTTAATTAAGCCTTTTTCGTAGCCAAACTTATCCATGGTATCGTCACAGGCATCAATACATAAGCCACAGTTAATACATTCATATTGCAGTCCATTGCGAATATCAATCCCAGCAGGACATACTTCAACACATAAGTTACAGTCTACACAGTCACCTAAATTAAGCGCTTTAGGATCGGCTTTACGTTTACGTGGACCGCGGTTTTCACCTCGTTCGCTATCGTAGGTTACCACCAGCGTGTCTTTATCAAACATCACTGATTGAAAGCGCGAATACGGACACGCCACTGTACACATTTTTTCTCGTAAAAAACCTGCGTTGCCATAGGTACAAAATGCAAATAAAAACACCCAAAAACTGGTGATCCCAGACCATTCAAAATTAACCATTTCTAGGTATAAGGTTTTAGCTGGAATAAAATACGCTAAAAAAGAAGTGGCAGTTAAGAGTGAAATAACCAGCCATGCACTGTGCTTAGTAATTTTTTTACGCCACTTGGTAATATCCCATGGGCTTTTATCAAGCTTAATACGCTGGTTACGCGTCCCCTCAATACGTTGTTCCACCCAAGAGAACATCAACATCCAAATTGTTTGCGGGCAAGTATAGCCGCACCACACACGGCCAAGCCAATTGGTCACAAAAAATAACGCAAACGCCCCCACCATAAATAGCATGGCGAGAATCATAAAGTCTTGAGGTAGTAAGGTTAGGCCAAAAATAGTAAACTTTTGGGTGGCAACATCCAATAAAACCGCTTGCTGACCGTTATATTGAATCCAAGGAATGGCGATAAAGCTGAGCATTAGCAGCCAACCTAAATTACGGCGTATACGCTGAAAAAACCCTTTTTGCTCGCGTATATAAATTGGCCCTTCTTCTTTGTAGGGCTTAATGATCATGTCTTCTTCTTTAATATCAAACTTCATGTTACTTACTTAATAGTGACGGGTATTAAGTACGATTTTGCAACTTTCAGACCACAGTGAAAGTTAATTTAACTTATTGATATTAAATGATTATACACATAACACCAAAGCGAAAATTCGCGACATTTAACGACATACACGATATATCGCGAGTTAACGAGTACGATGCACTGCTAATTTTCGCATTTTTGAGCGAAGCGTACTCTCTGGTAAGCCCAACTTATTTGCCGCGCCTTGTTCGCCTGCAATTTTCCAGTTACATAACATCAGTACGGAGATAATATGCTGTCTTTGCGCCTCATCCAGTGTAAGCGTTGGGTTAACAGCACTCGCATCACCGGCTTTTAGCGGCTGACTTAACTGCAGTGTGGGTTGTGTAGATAAAATAGCTTCTCGCTCTAACACGTTTTGCAGCTCTCTGATATTGCCGGGCCAGTCATAGGCTTGTAGTTGCCTAATAGCTTTGTTACTTAACCCCTGTAATTGCTTACCTAGCCGCTTGTTTATTTGCACAATTAAGTTTTGACATAAATAAGGTATATCTTCTTTTCGCTCTTTTAGTGCTGGCACTTTGATAGGAAACACGTTTAAACGGTAATATAAGTCCATTCTAAATTGGCCTTTTTGTACCATTTCCCACAAGTTACGATTGGTTGCAGCAATGATACGAATATCGACTTTTAGGGTTTGGCTGCCCCCTACTCGCTCAAATTCGCGCTCTTGTAATACTCGTAATAATTTACTTTGTGACTCTAACGGCAGCTCTGCCACTTCATCTAAAAATAAAGTGCCCTTATCAGCAAGTTCAAAACGCCCTTTACGTCGCTCATTTGCGCCGGTAAACGAGCCTCGTTCGTGTCCAAACAACTCCGATTCTAATAAGCTAGGGGTAAACGCCGCACAATTAACTTTTATAAACGCCTGCTCATTGCGCTTGCTTAATCTATGTAAGTTACGTGCCACCAGCTCTTTGCCAGTACCGTTTTCGCCAAGTATCAACACCGTACTGTCGGTTTCGCTCACTAACTGTATTTGCTGCAACATACGTTGAAATACATCACTGCGCCCTACTAGCCCTGAGTCTTGCCAATCTTGATTTAGCTCGGCAGTAAGGTAGTCGTTTTCATCTTTGAGCTGCTCGCTTAAATGCTTTACTTGCGCTAAAGCATCTTGGAGCGCGGTTTGGGTTCGCTGCTGCGCTGATATATCGCGAAAAACGGCCACGGCTCCGATAAGCTGGCTATTTTTATAAACGGGCGTGGAGGTATATTCAACAGCAAAGGCGCTGCCATCTTTACGCCAAAATACTTCGTTTTTAACCTCGCGGCGTTTACCATCAAACATGGTGCAGTAAATTTGGCATTCATCGGCAGGGTAAGGCGTGCCATCTGCATGACTGTGATGATGATATTGATGTATTTTTTTACCCAGCAATTCATCGGCTGTCCAACCCGTCATTCGCTCTGCCGCTGGATTTACAAACACCGCATTACCAGATAAATCAAATCCGTATATGCCCTCACCTACCGCATTAAGTAATAAAGTAGGATCGTTTAAAAAGTTTTTTATCATTGCAGACCTCGCGAAATATCGCGAGTATTATGCCAATTCTCTCCTGCTTTAGCACCTAGTAATGGCTAAATAATGCCTTAATATCTATTTTTGCTTCTAGCCGTGCTGCAATTAAATACAAGCCCGCTAGCTTACGGTGAATAAACAACGCATCAACAGGAGGCGTATGCCATTGCTGCGACTGTGCACTTAACTGCAAGCCAGCATCTTTAATATTGCTAGCAAGCGCGCTGTTTTTAAAATCAAACTCGCCGTTATAGCGCAGTGGCTCGCAGGCCATTAAAAATAAATCAATCACTTTTTCTTTGTAATTGTCTTTGAGGGAATCTTTAAAATAGCCAATATCGGTGGCGGCATTGAGCACCCCTTCACGATCGTTATTACTACCGGCTTTAAATAAAGCTAGATAGGCATTACTTAGTGCTGGGGTAATTTCTCGTGTGGCACCAAAGTCAAATAATACTATTTTTTGTGATTCAGGTTGGTAATGAAAATTTGCAAAGTTAGGATCGGTTTGGATTAAATTAAAGACAAACATTTCTTTAAAAAATAAATCAATCAGTTGCTCAGCAACTCGGCTTCGCTCTGATTGTGGTAAATATGTAATGCCCTCTATCGGCTTGGCATCTACATACTCCATGGTTAGCACTTGCGCAGTACTGTGCTGGGGATATACGCTAGGGACTTTGAAATGCGCGTTATCTGCTAACAGGTTTTTGTAACGTGCTAAATACTCAGCTTCTCGAGTGTAGTCGGCCTCTGCTAATAGCTGTGCCTTGGCTTCTGCCACTAAGGGTTTAATATTCAGCTCTTTAGGTAATAACCGCGATAAGGTAAGTAAAGTGATCACGTTATCTACGTCACTCACTACACTTTTTGCGATTCCAGGGTATTGAATTTTAACTGCCAGCTGCGCGCCATTTTCTTTATAAGCTAAATGAACCTGGCCAATGGACGCCGCCGCAAACGGCCTGAGCTCAATATGAGAAAAACGCGATAACCAATCCCCTCCCCACTGCTCTTTTAAAACACTAACCAGTTGCTTATGTGGCATCGGGTTAGCATCTGAGCGCAATAAAGACAGTAATTGAGCAAGTTCGGGAGTTAATAAGTCGCCCGCATCCATTGAAAGCAGCTGCCCAAGCTTCATTGCCGCACCGCGAAGATGCGATAGCTGAGTGGCTAGGTTTTCAATATTTTTAGGCTGAAGCAATAAGCTTTTATTATCCCAGCCTTTACCAGAAAGCGCACTTTTAGCCCCGCCCACTAACATATTCGTGGCGACGCCAGTGGCTAATGAGCCTAACTTTGCAAAACGTGAAAGTCGAGATGTGGGAACGGATCGCTCATTAGCCATAATTAACCTAATCTATTAATAATAAGGTCAACTAATACGTTTTATTACGCCTATTGGATCTAAATTATAACCGAGGGACTAGCTTAATAGCGCCTTCTACTACTTTTAAATCTAAAGGTAAATTACTTAATAATGCCATTTTAGGATCGTTCATATTTAACTTATAAACAGGATTAACGGCTAAAAAGGCATTCATTACACCCATGGCCTCGTTATCCAGCACTTCTAAATTACCTTTAAAGCCACCGGCATCGATGCTTGAGTCGAGTAACTTAACATTACGTAAAAATACCGCTTTTTTCTCGCTGTCATAAAAAGGGGTGCCCTGTATTTGCAGCTTTAAGCGCACTGGGTACTTTAATGCAAAAGCATTAATCTCGGCGCTCGAATCAGCACCTAGTAGGACATAGTCACTATTATCTGGGCCAATATTAACGCTTAAATCATTCACATCAAACTGCACAGGTAAGCCCATCAGGCTAACTTTTTCACTTAATTTAGGTAACTCTTTATTTAGTAACGACTCAACCTCTGAATTTGTAAATGAATAAACCGAAATACCCTGCGTACTGTTACAGGCAGTTAAAAATAGTAGTGAAATAAAAACAAAAATTTTCATGCAAAACCCTATTGGTTAATCGTATAGGCAGTAAGTAACCATAATAAAAAGCCGCTTTAATAGCGGCTTTTTCATTTTAGTTGATAAAAGTGATTGCGCTTAATTTACAGTAAAAATAACTTTTAACCTTGCTAGTGTGTCAGCTGTGACTGAACCCTCGCTGAGTGCTAATAACTGCTTTAAATAATAATTTAAATCAGCGTGTTCGCCACGGTGCTTATCATCAAGCATGGCTACTTGCTCTACCATTTTTTGCGCTGAGTTTTGCGAACTTACGCTCGCAAGTATTTCCATACGCGTTAACAGCTGCTCACAGCTCAATGCTGTTTTAACTGCACCATTAAATTGACTCGGGACTGGCTCGTTGTTCTCAAGTGCAACAAATAAAGCATCTAAATTAGCTTGCTCATTTTTAGCCGCTAAGCCTGTCAGTTTTTCATCTATGGCTGATAACAAAGCAGACACTTTAGGGGTTAACGATTTAAACTGTGTATACCCTTTAACTTTGGTTTGTAAATCAAGTAATTGGGCTTTACCTTCTACACTATTTAATGCTGCTTCAAGCTCATTCAGTTCAGTTGTTGCCAGCTTATCTGACTCACTTTGTTCGCGTTTTTGCTGTTCAAATTCTTCGCTTCGTTTAGTGAAAGTTGCATCATTAAACTGACGGAATTTTTGCCACAATGCGTTTTCAGCTTTTAAGCCTGCAAACCCTATGGTTTGCCACTGTTGCTGTAACTGTTTTAGCTGTTGACAAGCGTCTGCTAAATTATCGCTTTGTGATAATTGCTGTGCTTGTTCAACGAGCTCATTTTTAAGTGCGGCATTGCCTTTATGAAACGCGTTAAGTGACGCTACAACCTGTTGCTGCTCTGCCTTATAACGCTCGTTTAATACGCGGTATGTTTTCGGGTCAACTTTACCCACACTTCGCCATGCTTTTTGCAAACGGTTATAGTTGCTTTCTAGTTGTTTCCAATCTAAATCAGCCGTATCAGTTGCTTGTAAATGCAGTGCATGCATATCAGCAATCAATTGCTCGCGCTCTGCTTTTGCTGCCTCACGTTGCACTTCTTGCTCCGCGAAGTAGCTGCGACAAGGAGCAAATAAAAGCTCAATTTTTTCATCAAACTCGTTGCCCTGTTGTTTCTCTTGCTCTGTATCAAGGCGTCCTAGCTCGTTCCAACGCTTGCGAAGTACTTTAACTTGATCAGCGCGCTGTTGTGGATCGTTACACGGCTCATCAACTAACGCTGTTACTTCTTCTAAAAGTGCTGCACGTTTTGGTGCGGCCGCATATTTTTGCCAATCTTTAGCATCGGCTAATTGCGCTTCTAGGTCTGCTTTTAAATTAACCAACGGTTGTTGATATTTTTCGGTCAATTCGTTAAATAGCTCTTCGAAGCCTTTAAATACACCAAATGCAACGTTAAAGCGCCCTTCTTCAATTAAACGTTTTACATCACGTGCCTTGCGTTTAGCTTGGCTTTGCGTTTTTTCAAGCGGCTTAGTGAGTTCGCTCATTGCAGCTAAAAATTGCTTTTTATGCGCATTAAGTTGGGTTTTAAATGACGCTTGTAAATCAGTGCTAAGTACATTTAGGTGACTACGTGCAGTTTTAAATGTGTCATTGAACGCTGTTAACTGTTGATCGTAATCACTAAGTTGCTCTGCAGGTTTTATTTCAATAAGCGTACTGTAGGCAATTTTATATTCTTTGATCGCCGTAGTTAGCTCAGGTAACTTGGCTACTTGTAAAAATAGTTGCTCAAGCTTATTAATCACTTGTTTTGATTGCTGATCAGCCATCAATTGCGTTTTATCTAGTGTGTCTTTTGCTTGTGCTACTTTTGCATTAAGCCAATCTTGCTGAATTTGCTCTGGGGTTTCTAATCCAAGTTGCAATGCATTTTCAATTTCTTCACTTAATGCTTCTAACGTAGCTAACGCTAACACTTGGCGCTGTTGCTGCGCTAAACGTTGCTGCTCTATTTCATGTTGCGCTTTTAATGTGGCAATGTGAGCATCAAGCTTATCGGTAATTGATATATATTTAGCATCAAGGGTTTTTACATGTTCTTCACTTAGCCATTTTAATTCAAGAGCTTGCCACTGCGCCATGAGTTCTGCAGCTTGTGGGTCAACAATGGCGTAGTCATTTTTATCACGCAATGCATTAAGCTTGGCTAAAATAACACGGGTTGCGTTTTCAACTTGCGATGGCATTTCAAGCGCTAAACGCTCGTTTTCAAGATGACTTTCTAGCGCAACTTTGGCTTCACCTTGAGCATGCTTTAACAGTGCTTTAGTTAACTGCTGAGTAATGACTAAATCAACTAACTGTTTTTGCAGCTCTTCGTTTGCTTCTTTAAAGGCTTTTTCAATCAGTTTAGGGTTAGCTAGGCGTTTTAATAGCTTAACTCTCACTTGCAGTTCTTTTTCAGCAAATGCTAGTTTTTCAAGGGTTTTAACCGGTGCAAAGCGTTCAATGTACTCATTTTTAATCTGCGCCGACAAGCTACTTTCACTGTTTAATACAGCCGATGAGATTTGTTGTTCAGCAACATCTTTCAATGCCTGATCTTGTTTGTAAGCTTTCCACCACAGTGGTAAGTCGTTTACTTTTTGCAGTGCTTTACGACGAATTTCAGCCGATGAGTCTTCAAGGGCTAAGGTGCTTAAAATTGTTACGTCACGTGCCACATCAAGTTTTTCAATCGCATCTAAACGAACTTGTTGCTTTGGGTGTTTCCATTTTGGTGTAAAAAGGTGTTTAAAGATCATTTTCACTGAACCTAGCTATTTCGTTATCTGATTTGAATTCTTTTTGTAGTTGCGCTTTGGTTTTTTGGATCATTTCTCCATTTGCACCAATGGTAAACTGCTCGTTTGATTGTGCTACTTTTGCTTGGTACAACATCACTAGTTGCACTGTTTGTTGCTTTTGCTCATCTGATAAAGGCGTGCCATCTGGCCACTTTCCCGTTGCCGCGCCATACTGTAAGCGCTCAAATAATTCTGGAGTAATATTCTGTACTAGGTTGTCAATATTCATGTCATTTTTTCTTTTTCAGAGTCACTAAAATAATACGGTTAATAAGGTACCAAATACAGCCAATGCCAATGGCCGAGGTATACGCATACCACTGAAGTGTTTTTTCTTGAGGTTGTAGGAAGTACAAACAAAAGAAGCCACCTAAAAATAAGATCAGCGCTAAAAAGGAGTGGTTCATAAACATTTGCTGCTTTTTAATTCGCTGCTCACGTTGAAGTTGTTGAACTTGCTCGGCATTTAATTCAGCAACGTTACTTTGGCAATGTGGACACTGCGAATGTTTATCTGAAATTGATTTTGCACATTTGGGGCAACGAATAATCGCCATACATCTCTCTCCATACTACGCATAAAAAAAGCGCCTTTCGGCGCTTTTCATTGTACTTGTTTTATTGCTCTTTGTCTTTTTTGAATTTAACCCAATAGATGATATTAGGTTATTGGGATCTGTTTATTCAGCGTCTTTAGATTGCTTTTCAAGACGTTTTTCCCAGAAGGTGGCGTTTTTAATCCCTAACTTAACGGGATCAAATGTGATTTGGCCACCTTTTTTCTTCTGGTCTTCATAATCACTCAAACATGTTAAGGCCGGTTTAGCGACAAAGAAAATGGCTAATATACCCAATATGTTGATCCACGCCATTAAGCCAACGCCTATGTCGCCAATAGTCCAAATATAACCGGAACTGTTAACCATGCCGTAGGCTACCATAAACATAATCATAAGTTTTACCACTACAAGCGGAATACTTCCTTTAAAGTAGCGATTTAAGTACGCGATATTTGTCTCAGCAATGAAGTAATAAGCCAGTATGGTGGTAAAAGCAAAGAAGAATAAAGCGATACCTACAAACGCTTCTCCAAAGCTACCAAATACACTAAACAACGCCATTTGGGTGAATGCTGCTGATCCCACTTCAGTTGCCGCATCCACATTTTGTATAATGAATTGCCCTTCTGGCAAAGTACCGACTACATTGTATTGCTGCGTCATTAAAATCATTAATGCCGTTGCTGTACATACAAAAAGTGTATCAACATAAACAGAAAAAGCTTGCACTAAACCTTGCTGTGCAGGGTGATCAACTTCTGCCGCAGCCGCAGCATGAGGACCTGTACCTTGGCCGGCTTCATTAGAGTATATTCCACGCTTAACACCCCAGCCAATTGCAGCACCAAAACCTGCTTGGGCTGTAAATGCATCACCAATAATGAGCGAGAAAATACCCGGGACTTTGTCTATATTTAAAAATACGATAATTAAGGCCAATACGATGTAACCAAGCGCCATAAATGGCACTACAATTTGCGTAAAATTAGCAATGCGCTTTATACCACCAAAGATAATAAACGCTAAAACGATTAGAATAATGGCCAACGCAACCAGTTTAAAACTACCTACGTCACCAAAACTTGTAGACACCATAGTGCCATCGCCAAATACTTGAGTGAATGCGTTGCCCACAGCATTTGCTTGCACGCCCGGCAGGAAAACCCCACACGCTATAATTGCCGACACAGCAAATAATACAGCCAGCCACTTTTGCCCTAAACAACGATCAAAATAATACGCTGGACCACCGCGGTATTGGCCGTCTTCTTCTAACTTATAAATTTGACCTAATGTTGACTCCGCGTATGCAGTACTTGCACCTAAAAAAGCAACAACCCACATCCAGAAAATAGCGCCAGGGCCTCCAAAACCAATGGCGGCTGCCACACCGGCAATATTACCAACCCCTACTCGGCCAGATAATGAAACAGCAAGAGCTTGAAAAGATGAAATTCCTTTTTCTGAGGTGTTAGGGCTAAATAATAGCTTACACATTTCTTTAAAATGTCTAACTTGAGCAAATCGAGTTAGTACGGAGTAAAATAAACCTGCGCCTAGGCATAAATAGATGAGTGCATCACTCCAAACAACATCATTAACGGCGCTTACAAAAGCTTCCATGAACATCCTCACAGTTATATTTATTATTATTAATTACCATACTCTGCTACTCAGAATACCTGTCATAAGCTTTACGAAATAAGGGGTTAATCTTTTCCGTTTTTCTTATTGTTCAATCGATATTAACTTAAGTGCCCAACCTTGTTAACAGTTAATTTTCAAAACAACTTATTGTTTATTTATATTGAGCCTTCCAGATCAACGTTTAACTAAGTGCAAATTGATTTAGACTATATGGTATTAAATCTGTCGAGAAGGTGTATTGAAACGTTTTAGTGCTGTGGTGGGTAAATGATTCTTATTTTTTGGTACGGTTGGTTTAGCTAAAAGTAAAAAGGGTATCAATATTTATTGATACCCTTTGAAACAAACGTTTTATCTTAAGTTGTCTACAACATTAACAATGGCTGCTAAAGTATCTTGACCAAATTGATATGAACGACGATCTGACCAACCATAATCTGGATCGGGTAAGTCATTATTATCTTTAAATGGCATTTCAACTGTGTAAGTTAGTGCTTTAAATTCTTCTGCTGTGGCTGATGAACCTACTGTTAAGTTAGCTTGACCTGGTTCGTCTTTATCGTAGCCATGCGTATCTTGAAACTCTGGAGTAATAGTTAAAAGCGCGGCCTTAAAGCTATCCTCTAGGCCTTTTAGGCGTGCATCATAGCTTGGTATGCCTTCGCTACCGGCAACAAAATTATATGGAATGGCTTCATCACCATGAATGTCTAGGTGCATGTCTAAGCCGGCTTCGCGCATTTTATTAAGCACTAAGTAAACTTCTGGGCTGTTTTCCATGCTGGGTGTTTGCCATTCACGGTTTAAGTTAACCCCTTTAGCGTTAGTGCGTAGGTGACCGCGTACACTGCCATCTGGATTCATGTTTGGCACGATATAAAATACCGCTTTTGATAGTAACGCTGCTGCATGAGGGTCTTCATCATCAAGTAGCTTGTGTACTAAGCCTTCTACAAACCACTCTGCCATTGTTTCACCTGGGTGTTGACGAGCAGTGATCCAAATTACTTTTTTATCGGCGCTTGGCTGACCAATTTTAAGCACGCTCATGTCACGCCCATCAAGCGTTTGACCTAGTGTTTCTAGTTGGCAAATTTCTTGGCTTTGCGCCCATGCTAATAAGTCTAAATGACGATCGTAGCTGTAAGGTGCAAAGTAGGCGAAGTAAACGCTGCTGCACTCAGGCTCAAGCTCAAATGTTAATGTGCCATTTTCATACGAAGACGGTACACGGAACCATGTTTGACGGTCGTATGAAGCGACAGCTTGGTAGTCTACCCAACCATCAGGGTATGCAGACTTATCAAGATTATTAATATTTAACTGATGAAGTTGATAAGGCGTTGTCTCAAGACGAAAGTGAAACCATTGATAAAACTCAGACTGATGATCTTTATTAATTTCTAGCTGAATATTTAACGGATCGGTGGCTTCAATAACTTTAATATTACCACTGTCGAAATTGCTACTGATTTTCATTACAACAAACCTATTAGTTAACTGTGTGTCTTTGGCTAAGGCATTTAGCCAAGAGGTAAATACGTGTCACTGCACTTTAAAAGTGTATAAACGCGTACCCAATTTAATAAAGCGTACCATAACCGCTTCACTTTAAAAATCTTCAGACCTAAAAAAGCCAGCAAGTGCTGGCTTTTCTTAATAGCTCATGTGTTTATCGAGGTAAACTTGGGAATGAGACTTCTGCCATGTCGCGCATACAGCGAACTACCTGACAGCTATAACCAAACTCATTGTCGTACCATACGTAAAGTACAACACGGTTATCATCAACAATCGTTGCTTGAGAATCAACAACACCTGCGTAACGGCTACCCACTAAATCGGTAGAGACGATTTCAGTTGATGCTGTGTAATCAATTTGATCACGTAGGTCTGAGTGAAGTGCTGTTTCACGTAAAAACGCATTAAGCTCTTCAACCGTTGTACTCTTTTCAAGGTTCAAGTTTAAGATAGCTAACGATACGTTTGGTGTAGGTACACGGATTGCGTTACCTGTTAGTTTACCTTCAAGCTCTGGTAATGCTTTAGAAACCGCTTTCGCTGCACCTGTTTCAGTGATAACCATGTTTAGTGCCGCAGCACGACCACGACGTTCCGCTTTGTGGTAGTTATCAATTAAGTTTTGGTCATTAGTGTACGAGTGAACCGTTTCAACATGGCCATTCTTAATACCAAACTGATCGTTTAATGCTTTAAGTGTTGGCGTAATCGCATTGGTTGTACAGCTTGCTGCACAGACAATTTTGTCTTCCGGTAAAATATCTTGGTTGTTTACACCGTAAACGATATTTTTAATATTACCTTTAGCAGGCGCTGTTAATAATACTTTTGCAGCCCCTTTAGATTCTAAATGCTGACCAAGGCCGGCTTCATCTTTCCAGATACCTGTGTTATCAACGACTAATGCGTTTTCGATGCCGTAGGCGCTGTAATCAACTTCACTTGGCGAGTTAGCGTAGATAACTTGAATGTAGCTACCGTTCGCTTTAATTGCATTACGCTCTTTATCGATGGTGATAGAACCATTAAATGGACCATGGATAGAGTCACGACGTAATAAGCTTGCACGTTTCTCTAAATCGCCATCTTTACCGCCACGCACAACAATAGCGCGAAGGTTTAAATCGGCATACGGGCCTGACTTTTCAATTAACAAACGTGCTAATAAGCGACCGATACGACCAAAACCATAAAGTACAACGTCACGTGGTGCTTTTGGTTTAGAGTCAACAATTTCAGCAAGTTCATCTTTAACAAACTCTTCTACTGAACGACCATTCGCTGCATCTGTGTATAAATAGCTGTATGCTAATTTACCAATATCGATACGGGCAGAATTTAATTCCATTTTGCTGATAGCTTCTAAGAATGGGAAGCTTTCACGTAGGCGCAGTTTAGTCCCTTCAAATTGAGCTACTGATTTGTGAGACTTGATAATATCAATAGTGCTTGAATTTACTAATGGACGGCCGTAAACAGCGATTTCGATACCACGATTACGGTACAATTTACCAATAATAGGCTGCATGCTTTCTGCGTAATCTTGACGTTCTTGCCAGCTACTTGTGTATTCTAACTCGTGAGATGAGGTCATTTTTTTTACCTAATTAAACAATTTTGAACGGATAGCCTAAGAATGCATCGAATTTTGAGAGCAACGCATTCCTTCGGGCAGGCCTATTCTAATTTAATCTCATTTTATTCTCTACTGTTAGAGACTAAAGTTTAGGCTAGAATAATACTATATGAGGGTCTGTTGACCTTTGCGGATTAAAATTTGTTCAAACTAGGGACGATTTAATCGCGGCGCGAGGTTTGTAACCTAGTGGGCTAAGTAAAAACCGAGCAAAGCTTCCGCGTCCTGCTCACGCCCCTTACCTACATCCATGTAGGCAACAAAGAGTAAATCGCCCCTAAGCAGAACCCTTCGGGCAGCACCTGTTTGGCATTGATGCTGCGTTATCGCCTATTTATGGGGAATAACCACACCGCATAGGCTCTGCCTTGTCTCAATACCAAACAGACTGCTGCAAATTCAACCTTGAAAGGTCAACAGACCCTAATAATTTGAGAGACTCAGATGGCTTTTAAGCGCATAACCCTCGCCTTTGCAATTTTGCTTACAGGCTGTGAAGAATCTTTAACCGTTGAAGATATTTGCGTTCAATCGCCGGCCATGTGTAATGATCTTAACCAAGATAGTCACTGTAAAGCGCAGCGAGAACATACTATTTTTTCTCGTCACCTTGAATCTTTACAACCTACCGATGAGCACAAATATCAATTACTCAAAGCGTTTGAGCATTACAATCAATGCATTGCTTTGGCAGCCAACATTCAGCACATAAAACTAAAAAGCAAAACCACGGCTCGCCGACGTGCCCACTTAACGAGCATGAGGGAAATAGCGCGGATTTATCAACAGACAAAACACACCAGCCACCCGGGCTTGCTTTATTATCATTGGTCAAGAAACAATGACGAAAGTGCATTAACACGTTTGCTCGCTTTAGAACATACTGCAGAAGTTGAACAAAGTGCTGAGATGCAATTTTACTTGGCGTCTTATTACATTAAGGTTGATGAAGAAAAAGCGATTAATTTTTTATACAACACGCTAGCGCTGAATAAAGCCAAGCATGAACCGAACCCTGAAATATATATGTCTTTGATCAGCCTGTTTTATAAACATCAACAATATAAACATGCTTATATTTTTGCCAAAATAGCTCAGCTTTCT
The DNA here is from genome assembly GCF_900116475.1 of Pseudoalteromonas sp. DSM 26666. Taxonomy (NCBI): domain Bacteria; kingdom Pseudomonadati; phylum Pseudomonadota; class Gammaproteobacteria; order Alteromonadales; family Pseudoalteromonadaceae; genus Pseudoalteromonas; species Pseudoalteromonas sp. DSM 26666. The sequence continues at coordinate 892,326 of NZ_FPAR01000001.1, forward strand.
GGTATTGAACATATTGATATACTGTTAATTGAGCAGCAGTTAATAGCACAAGGAAAGAATTTAGAGAGTTTAGATAGGTTAGCCGAGCAGACTTTGCAGCAAATAGATCAAGGAACGTTTATTTCCCCCCGGAAATAATAAAACAGATACAAAAAAGGCAGCTTACGCTGCCTTTTTGTTTATTTTTTGCTAGTGCCTACTTCGACACGGGTTTTTAACTTTTGCCCCGGTCTAAAGGTAACCACGCGACGTGCTGAAATTGGGATATCTTCTCCCGTTTTCGGATTACGTCCCGGCCTTTCTTTCTTATCTCGAAGATCAAAGTTACCAAATCCAGAGAGCTTAATCTGCTCGCCTTTTTCAAGCGCTGAGCGGATTTCTTCAAAAAACGCTTCAACTAAATCTTTGGCATCTTTTTTATTGATCCCGAGCTTTTCAAATAGGTGTTCAGCTATGTCGGCTTTAGTAAGCGCCATATCTAGTCCCTCAACGATGCATTAAACTGTTCGGCCAGTGCGGCCACCACGTTATCAACTACCTGATTGATATCTTTCTCTTCGAGTGTTCTATCAACCGCTTGCAGTGTTAGAGCAATCGCCAAACTCTTATAATTTGGCTCAATACCTTTGCCCTTATACACATCGAATAAGTTTAGGTCAACCAATTGATTTCCGCCAACTTTTCCGATGACGTTTAAAATATCACCTATTTTAACGCTGTCTTGTACTAAAATAGCGATGTCGCGGCGATTTGATGGGAATTTAGACACCCCAACAGCCTGCGGTAAATTTCTTTTTTCTAATGCCGACATTTCAATTTCAAACACAAAAGTAGCGTTATTGATATCTAACGATTTTTGCGCCTGAGGGTGTAATGCACCAAAGAAACCTACTTTTTTTCCATCAACATAAATAACGGCTGATTGACCAGGATGAAGGCCATCTGATTGCTCGGCTTTAATTTCAAAGCGGCTAACATCATTGGTAATAGCAAGTAATGCTTCAACATCCCCTTTTAGGTCGTAAAAATCAACGTTACGTTTTTCTTCAACCCAATGTTCGCCATGCACAAGCCCGGTAATAACACCACCAATAACCGGCACTTGGTAAACGCCATTTTCTGCGCTTTCATCGCTGATAAACTTAAGGCCGTGTTCAAATAAGCGAATACGTGGTTGCTGGCGGTTTTGGTTATAGGCAACAGATGCCAATAAGCCAGGCATTAAGCTTACACGCATCGCTGACATTTCAATTGAAATTGGGTGCGGCAATACCAATGCGTTACACTCTGGATGTAAAATAGCTTGCGCTTTAGGATCAACAAAACTGTAAGTAATGGCTTCTTGATAGCCACGAGTTACTAGCGCATTACGAAAACGGCTCAGGGCAACAGTTGACTCATCATGCGTGGTCATTTTAAGTTTTGCAGTTGGTGCCACATTAGGAATACTGTTATAACCGTAAACACGTGCTACTTCTTCAATTAAATCTTCTTCAATACGAATATCAAAACGGTAGCTTGGTACATCAGCGCTCCAGCTATCATTGTCAAATTTAACATCAAGACCTAAACGCGTAAGAATATCGGTTACTTTTGCATCGTCAATGTGATGACCAATAACACGGTCTAAACGTGAACGACGTAAACGCACTTCAGTTACTTTTGGTAACTTATCAGCAGCAACAGCTTCAACGATTGGACCTGCGTTACCACCTACAATCTCCAGAAGTAACGCTGTAGCGCGCTCCATGGCATCGTGTTGTAGTGCAAAGTCGACGCCACGCTCATAGCGATGAGATGCATCAGTGTGCAAACCATAGCTGCGTGCTTGTCCTGCAATAGCCACTGGGTTGAAGAATGCACTTTCTAGTAAAATATCAGTTGTTTTTTCAGTAACACCCGATTGCTCACCGCCAAAAATACCAGCAATGGCTAGCGCTTTATGATGATCGGCAATCACTAATGTCGATTCATTTAATTTAGCCGTATTACCGTCTAATAAAACCAGCTCTTCACCTGGGGTTGCACTACGTACTTTAATTCCACCATCAATCGCATTTAAATCAAATGCATGCATTGGGTGGCCAAGCTCTAATAATACAAAGTTAGTCACATCAACAACCGGATCGATTGAACGTACACCACTACGACGTAGCTTTTCAACCATCCATAATGGCGTCTCAGCGTCTAGGTTAATGCCTTTAATAACACGCCCTAAATAGCGAGGACAGGCATCATCGTTAACCAACTCAATTGATACTTTGTCTTCAATTGTCGGGGTTACCGCTGGAATGCTTAATGTATTTACATCAATACTGTTAAGTACGCCGACTTCGCGGGCAAGCCCTTTAATACCTAAACAGTCGCCACGGTTAGGCGTTAAATCTACGTCAATAATGTTGTCATCAAGCGCTAAATATTCGCGTAAATCGGCACCAATAGGCGCATCAAGTGGCAATTCCATAATGCCATCGCCTTCTTCACTAATACCTAGCTCATCAAACGCACATAACATGCCGTGTGAAGGCTGACCACGAAGTTTGGCTTTTTTAATTTTGAAATCGCCTGGTAACACTGCGCCAACAGTGGCAACTGCAACTTTAATACCTTGGCGGCAATTTGGTGCACCACAAACAATATCAAGCAGTTCATCACCACCAACATTAATTTTTGTTACACGTAGTTTATCTGCATCAGGGTGCTGGCCACACTCAACCACTTCACCTACCACAACGCCATTAAATTTGGCTGCTGCCGGCTCAACGCCATCTACTTCTAAACCAGCCATTGAAAGCTGTTCCGAAAGAGCTTGCGTATCAATTGCAGGATTTACCCACTCTCTTAACCACTTTTCACTAAATTTCATTTTATCTCTTCACTCTTAACGGAACTGGTTTAGGAATTTTAAGTCATTTTCGAAAAACGCACGTAAATCGTTTACGCCGTAACGCAACATGGTTAAGCGCTCAACACCCATACCAAAAGCGAAACCTGTGTATTTTTCAGGATCGATGCCTACAGACTTAAGTACGTTAGGATGAACCATGCCGCAGCCTAATACTTCTAACCATTTACCGTCTTTACCCATCACGTCCACTTCTGCTGAAGGCTCTGTAAACGGGAAGAATGAAGGACGAAAACGAATTTCCATGTCTTCTTCAAAAAAGTTACGTAAAAAGTCATGTAAAATACCTTTAAGCTCAGTGAAGCTTACATCAGTATCAACCATCAACCCTTCCACCTGATGGAACATAGGCGTGTGTGTTTGGTCGTAATCGTTACGGTATACACGCCCTGGCGAAATAATACGCAGTGGCGGTTGCTCAGTTTCCATAGTACGAATTTGTACACCACTGGTTTGAGTACGTAAAACCAACTTAGGATTAAAGTAAAAGGTATCGTGATCGGCGCGAGCAGGGTGATGCTCTGGAATATTTAACGCATCAAAGTTATGAAAATCATCTTCAACTTCAGGGCCTGATTTAACAGCAAACCCAAGTTCACCAAAGAAGCTTTCAATACGCTCAATGGTGCGAGTCACTGGGTGCAAACCACCCGATGGCATAACACGCCCAGGTAAAGTTACATCGATTGTTTCTGCTGCTAGTTTTTCTTCTAATGCTTTACTTGCTAACAATTCACGCTTGTCATTAATCGCAACTTGCACGTCTTGCTTAGCTTGGTTAATTACTTGGCCTGCTTCTTTACGTTCTTCAGGGGCAATTTTACCTAACGTTTTAAGTAAGCTGGTAATTTCGCCTTTTTTACCAAGATAGTTAACCCTGATCTCTTCTAGCTGCGCGATTTCACTGGCACTGGCTACCGCCTCAAGTGCTTGCGCTAATATGTTTTCTAAGTTCATTCGATACCTGATCTTTCACAGAAGGTGATTACAATTTAGTTAGCTAATGATAACTGAAAGCAGGGTCTAGATTCTAGACCTACTACAGCTTTAGCGTTGATTTTATAAAAGGAATAGTCAATTTTCGTTGTGCAGCCATGGATGCGTGATCTAATTTGTCTAATACATCCAATAAAGCACGCATATCACGACTCAAACGCGTTAATAAAAATCGCGCACATTCATCGCTCAGTTCAAGCCCACGCATATTTGCACGCTTAACCAGCGCCTGTGCTTTATCATCGTCACTCATAGAACGAATTTGAAACGTAGTGCCCCATTTTAAACGGGATTCTAAGTCGGGCAAGCTAATATTAAGCATGTTAGGCAGTAAATCGGCAGTCACTACCAGCATTTTATTGGGCTCATTAAAGCGATTAAAAAAGTTAAATAACGCTTTTTCCCATGCATCATTGCCTGCTACCAAGTGCACATCATCAATACACAATACATCTAATGCTTCAAGCCCATCTAAAACCATTGGTCCAAAATGAATGACCTCGCGCATGGAAAGTAGCATATTAGATAAGCCACGCTCTTGTGCCTGAATACAAGTGGCATATAGTAAGTGAGATTTACCAGAATCTCCTAAGCCACACAAATAGGTATACTGAAAAGAGTGAGCAAGCTTAGAAAAGCTATCTTTGAGATGATTTACCTCAAGTGAGTCTTCACCGCCAAAGTAGGATGCAAATGTTTCATCGTCCGGTAAAGTAACCGGCAATGCCATTTGTATTGGCTCTTGAGTTAGCATTAATTTACAACCCATTGATACTCTAGGCTTTGCTCATCAACTATGTGATAAAAAGCACGAGGATCAACATAGTCTTTAAAGGCGTTATCCAGGCCAAGGGCTTTTTTAAGGTCACTCACAGTCCCCGTATGATGAAGCTCAAACTCAACCGAATCGGGTGTTTTGCGTAGAATAACAGCTTGAGTTACTACGCTTAGATTCATTAAGCGGCGCTTTGCCAATTCAATATCAACAAAGCTCTCAGTCCCTTTTAAAGTTAAATTGGCAGTACGCTGCTCATAATAAGCATTAGGATCAATCGCATATTCACCAGCTAAACCTTGTGCTAAATCATCAATCATTTGCGCAACGATTTGCTGTCTATAGCCAGTGATACGGTTAGATTCAAACATTTCATCATTGGTAAAGCGCCAATCTAGTACCCAATTATCAGAGTTAAACGCTTGATACATTCTAGCAGTAATACTGCGCTCAGCACTGTAGCGTTTAGATGCCTCTTCTACAGGCCCAGAAAAATTTCCCCAAACTTCAGGGACACCAACAAGCCGTCTGTCTTGTAAATCGAGTAAAGGCACAACAACCGGTAAACCGCGGCGGCTTGCTTTGTCGTAAATCAGTTGCTCTAACTGAGGATAACTCTCTTGAGTAACCAGCTCTCGCTGCCTGTTATCTTCAATGCCTAACCAGATAGCAACCAGTGGACGTTGAGCTCCCCACAACGGCAAATTAAGATCTTTTATTAGTGCATTGATCTTTCGCGCTTCAAATTTAACTAGTAACTTAAGCGTTCCAGGAATACGCTCATCGTATTCAAATTTCAGCATATAATCAGATATATCTTTGGTGCGTTGCTGTGCTATCTGATTTTCATCTGCACTTTTATCACCACTCACTTTTACTAGTACGTTAAGAAGCGCTTTGCGACTAGCGTCTAAACGCGCATCACGAGATTTATCTTCTACGACCAAAATATCTTGATATAGATCAGTTACTTCAACTGCAGATACAGAAACACAAAAGAAAATGGATAAGGCGCTAATTAATAATCTATACACAGGCAAATCATTCTTGGTTTTAAACTGTTTTGATCCTAAATCAAAGCCACTAACAAAGCAAAATTATATTTTTCTCAGAAACGAACACCGTTAAGCTTGCTTTAATAATATAAAAACTCAAAGTAAGCTGCGGCTCATTTGAGTCTGTTTGCTACTTCTTAGCAACAGCGCATGGCAAAACAGCGTTGAGAGTCATAATGAAAGCATGCAGGTAGCTTTTGGCTATTATTTTTCCTTTTAACTAGTGCATTTCACCTTGCACCTTTATTTTTCACTTTTCTGCAGACGTAAAAAAGCCCGACTATTTCTAATCGGGCTTTCTCTAATTTGGAGCCTGGCAATGGCGTAGTGCCCAAAGCGGTAGAGAGTCTCATAGCAAATGTATAGAGTCGGCATTAGGCGCTGATTCTTTTACTTTTACCTAATACCAACTCGCTTAATTAAGCGGTCTATTTTGAGGCAGGAAAAACGGGTTGATAGCTAGGCAAGAAATTCGCTATTTAGTTGTTCTAAATGAGAATTTTTTAACACAGATAGCGACACGTTTAGCCCCGCAAAATGATTGAGTATTATTGCGGATTGGTAT
>NZ_FPAR01000012.1:0-88220 GCF_900116475.1 Pseudoalteromonas sp. DSM 26666
GTTCGGGGTTCGGGGTTCGGGGTTCGGGGTTCGGGGTTCGGGGTTCGGGGTTCGGGGTTCGGGGTTCGGGGTTCGGGGTTCGGCAGAATTTTGCTTGGTATCAATTAAAACGCAATTGGTAATTTGTTTATAAAAAAGGCCGAGAAAAGCTGTATTTTTTATTTGCTCATTTGCTCTCATTCTTTGCTCTTTGTGCAAATAGGTTTTAAGTTATTTATTCACCACAGAGATTAAGAGGCGCTGCGCTGAAAGAGTAGGTTAAAGGTTCATTGCTGATACGACTAGGTGTCAAACTATTTGTACAAGCTCGCCACGCGAAGCCCGTTATCTTCTTACTCGCTTCTCTGTGCTCAAACAAGAAATTAGATTTAAACGTTAGATAAAATGCGCGAGGTAAACTCCCGCCTACGGATATGATTAACATCTGGATTTAACGTAGGTGGGGCTTTATGCCGCGCAAGACCATTATTCACAAAGAGGACATGAGACGCTGCGCTTTTAGAGGAAATAAAAAAGCCAACTACTATCCTGTAGCAGCGATTTTATAGACACTGCATTTTACCCGCTCCTCGCAGCCCGCAGCTCGTAACCTTTAACCTTTAACCTTTAACCTAAATAATATAAAAAAAGGAGCATTGCTGCTCCTTTTTAAATTTTACTTAGGTTTATTTAATATCAAACCGGTCGGCGTTCATCACTTTTACCCATGCGGCGACAAAGTCGTGTACAAAACGAGTTTTGTTATCGTCTTGAGCATAAAACTCTGCCAGTGCACGGAGTATTGAGTTTGAACCAAATACTAAATCAACCCGCGTAGCCGTGTACTTAGTTTTACCACTAGCGCGGTCAACTATGTTGTACTCGCCTTTAGCTGCAGGTTCCCAGCGGTTATTCATGTCGGTTAAATTAACAAAAAAGTCGTTACTCAGTACGCCTACCTTGTCGGTAAATACACCATGTTCACTATTGCCATAGTTAGTACCTAGTACGCGCATACCGCCTAGTAATACGCTCATTTCTGGTGCGGTTAGCCCCATTAATTGGCTGCGCTCTAATAATAGCTCCTCGGCGGATACAGCATAGTCTTTTTTCAGCCAATTTCTAAAACCGTCATGAATTGGTTCTAATGGCTCGAATGACTCTGCGTCGGTCATGTCATCACTAGCATCGCCACGCCCTGGGGCAAACGGTACGGTTATATCAACCCCTGCCTTTTTAGCAGCTTGCTCAACCGCAGCGGTGCCGCCAAGTACAATTAAATCGGCCATACTAACAGGCTTAGTTAAACTCGCTTGCAGTGTTTCAAGGGCGCTAAGTACTTTAGCTAAACGCGCAGGCTCGTTACCTTGCCAGCTATTTTGCGGAGCAAGGCGAATACGGGCGCCATTTGCACCACCACGGTGATCGGAGCCTCTATAAGTGCGGGCGCTATCCCATGCGGTATTAATTAAGTCGGTTTCACTTAATCCACAATTAAGTAGCTTCGCTTTTAAATCGGTTATTTCAGCGTCGCTTAGGGTGTAATCAACTGCAGGAATAGGATCTTGCCAAATTAAATCTTCGCTGGGTACATCGGCGCCCAAATAACGTGATTTTGGCCCTAAATCACGGTGGGTTAACTTAAACCATGCGCGGGCAAATACGTCAGTAAAGTACTCAAAATCGTCATTAAAACGCTCAATAATTTTACGGTACGCTGGGTCGAGCTTCATTGCCATGTCGGCATCGGTCATTATTGGGTTTAAACGAATCGAAGGGTCTTCCACATCGACGGGTTTGTCTTCTTCTTTAATATTAACCGGCTCCCACTGATGAGCACCTGCAGGGCTTTTGGTTAGCTCCCACTCGTAATTAAGCAACAATTTACAGTAGCCGTTATCCCATTTAGTTGGGTAGGTTGTCCATGCGCCTTCAATACCTGAGGTCATGGTATCGCGGCCAATTCCACGGGTTTTATGGTTATTCCAGCCAAGGCCTTGCTCGTGCACATCGGCGGCTTCTGGCTCTGGGCCTAAGTTTTCTTCTTTGCCGTTACCATGCGTTTTACCTACTGTATGGCCACCTACCGTTAGCGCTGCGGTTTCTTCATCGTTCATTGCCATACGTGCAAAGGTTTCGCGCACTTGTTCTGCGGTTTTAAGTGGGTCAGGTTTACCATTTACCCCTTCTGGGTTTACGTAAATTAAACCCATTTGCACTGCCGCTAATGGGTTTTCCATGGTATCGGGTTTATCTACTTGGGTATATCGCTCATCACTTGGCGCAAGCCATTCTTTTTCTGCGCCCCAATAAACGTCTTTTTCTGGATGCCAAATATCTTCACGACCACCGGCAAAACCAAAGGTTATTAATCCCATTGATTCGTACGCCATATTACCGGCTAAAATAATTAAATCGGCCCATGAAAGCTTGTTGCCATATTTCTTTTTAATTGGCCATAATAAACGGCGCGCTTTATCTAGGTTGGCATTATCTGGCCACGAATTAAGTGGTGCAAAACGTTGATTACCGGTACCACCACCGCCTCGACCATCAGCTAAACGGTACGAGCCCGCAGAGTGCCATGCCATACGGATCATCAGGCCTCCATAGTGCCCCCAATCAGCTGGCCACCAAGGTTGGCTTTGAGTCATTAAATCTTTTAAATCGGTTTTAAGTGCTTCTAGGTCGAGTGAATTAAAAGCGTCGGCGTAATTAAAGTCGCTGTCGTAGGGGCTGGTTTTGCTATCGTGCTGATGAAGAATGTCTAAATTAAGTGAGTTTGGCCACCAATCTGTATTGGTGTTTTCGGTTGTAGTATTACTGCCGTGCATAACCGGGCATTTACCCGCTTTATGATTATCCATATTGAGCTCCTTTTTAAGTATAAATAAAAACGCCCATGCTTACTGCTTTTGGTATTCACCAATTGGGAGCGCTGTTATTTTATTGCCATTAAATGAATGACGTTTATGGTCTCTGCTTATTCAATATACGTGTAGCTGCTTTGATACGCTAGGGCAAAGTAATGCTTTAAAACGATTACTCTCATTTATAAATATGATGATGCAGCCAATGTTTGTGCTTAGCGTAAATAAATATTAAAACTTTTTATAAAATAGATGATCGTTATTAAAAATAGCCACGTAATGTACGATGAAGGGTTTGAAAGTGACTTAGGTTTTCTTAAGTGCACAGTGGAATACCCCCCTTCGCCATGAAATTATAGTTATAAAAGGTGTATAAGTTACTTATGCACCTTTATTTCTTTTTTATTTTTATCTATTTGAATTTAGTTAAGTAAAAATTCAGGTAGGCAAACTTACAATAGCACCTATCTCCTATTGTTCCCTTGATATGTTGATGTAGTTTTTTCCAGCCCAACTTGGGCTGGATTTTTTTTGCCTGTAATAAAAGATTTTTGAGTTAATTCCAGCTTCCCTATCCTCACCCTAGTACCAATGATGTGCGCATGTTAAAGTTAACAAAGCGATTAACTAATTTTTTAACTAGGCATATCAATGCGTTTTTATTTTTTACTATTTATTGTATTTATTGGTGTTTTTTCATCTGCGGTGCAAGCTGCTGATAAAAACACCGCAGCACTCAACGAGCAACAACAGCGTGAATTAGCACAGCTAGAAGCCCCTTTGTACAAACCATTACTTGAACGTTATATTCTCGACGAATTAAAGTCGGTTCGCCAAGATCAACAAAAACTGCGTGAAGACGTGACCAAACAAGTTACGCATGCACAGTTAGACACAGCCGATCGGGCGCTTACCTACACCACAGATACCATTAATAATGTATTTTTCATAATTACCGCCACCGCGTCTATTTTGGTATTAGTGGGCTGGAACTCGTTACGTGATGTAAAGAACAAAGTAGAAGATATAGTAAACACCCGAGTGAGTGTTATTACTGATGAGTATGAAGATCGCTTGAAAATATTAGAAGAAAAACTGCGAGTACGCTCTGAAGAAATACTTAGTAACCAAGAACGCATATCAATCACTAATGAAGTTCATTCGTTATGGATGCGAGCCAACCTTGAAAGTGATATTGCGAATAAAATTGAAATATTCGATGAAATTTTAAAACGTAAACCAGAAGATGTAGAAGCCATTGCCTACAAAGCGGATGCTTTACTAGAATTAAATGAGACTGAGCAAGCTATTGAGCTTTGTAATCAAGCAATTGATATAGATAGCGACTATGGTTACGCATACTGGCAGCGCGCCTGTGCGTATGCTTTAACGCATGAGCATGCAGATGCCCTAGCCGATATAAAAATGTCGCTTGAATACTCACCCAACTTACGAAATGAGCTACTTCATGAAAGTGCCTTTGCCAGTCTGCATGATAACGACAGCTTTAATGCGATAGTTTCAAACGAAGCCTAAACTTCGTTGCCTACAGGGAGGGTGGTAAAAAGCGTGAGCAGAACGCGAAAGTTTTGCTCAGTTTTTACTTATTATTACAAGGATGTAAGCCAGTAGAATAACTTAGGCGCAGTTATCGACCCCACTAGGTTAGAAGCTCGCGCCGCAATTAAACTGCCTCTAGATTAAACAAATATCAATCTACAAAGGTCAATAGAGCTTAGCGTTTAAAGTATAAGTCTATTGACTTAGTAAGCAGCTCGTCGAGCTGCTCTTCAAAGTCTTCTATGTTGATTTCAAAATGATTTAAATACGCTTTAGCCTGCACTTGAGATAAGTTGCGGTTTTTAACGCTGTATTGCCGCTCATCTTTTTGCTTGTCGTATCGAGGTAAGAATAATAACTGCGCATAATAAGGCGACTTAATATGCTTGTTCGCAAAGCGACAAAAGTCTTCAATGTGGTCTGCGCCCTCAGGGCCTAAACAGCCGGGCTCTACACGATACATTACACGAATTTTTTTCTCGTCACTTAGCTGCATAATTAATAATTACCTAAAAAATAATACCCTAACCACTTTGCCATCTTTAATTTGATAGCTTGAAATAAGCTCTGAACGTTTATCTATCACGTTCGGATCGTTAGAGCAGGTTTCTGATAGCTCATGGTCAATCACAATGTCACCATGCACAATACGCTTAATAGGTGATGAGTGAAGACACTTTAGCTTTTTAAACATAATGCCATAACGCGCAATTAATTTTTCTTTACCTTTAAATAATAGCTCATTCGGGAAAATATAAAACTCAACATCTTCATCATACATACGAATAAATTCTTCAATGTTACGCGCGTTGTAGGCTTTAACTAATTGCTCGATAACAGCAAGTGACTCACGAGACTGTTTTGCTTTGGCTTGTTGCCTTGCTGTAAGTGCCTCTTTTGCTTGCGTCACTGCTTGCTCAGCCTCGACGACCGCTTGTGCTTTATCTACTTTACTTTTAGGCTGTTCAACCGGCTTCGTTGATTCGCTGCCAAGTACTTTAGAATCATCTGCAGTCACTTTCTTAACATCGGGTAGTTTAGGTATGTTAGCCTCTTGAGTTAACGTATCAAGTGCATCTTGTTGCGGCTGTACTTTTTCTGGCTGTGTCAGTTCAGCATTGTTTGATGATGCCGATTGCTCTATGGCATGACAGTTTAATGTGAAAGCGGCGAATAAACACGCATATATAATGAATGAAGGTTTCATGGTTTTCCTAAGTACAAAGACAAAATGCAATTAACGCGCAACATAGCAAATTTTACCCTCATGAGATAGTTATTATAGCGTTATAGCTCATTACCAATACTGCTCAACCGTAATATGCCCCGGCTCTTTTCGACGATTACGCTTATAGTTTTGAGCCACTAATAACTCACTGGTATCTTTAACCATTTGTGGATTACCACACAACATAAACTGTGCATTATTGGGGGTAGCACACAGCCCCACATGTTCAGATAGCGCGTTATTTTTTATCACTGTGGTTATTCGCCCTGCTAAACCTTGTAAAGGCTCCTCACGGCTAACTACTGGCACATAATTAAGCTGCCCAGGATGAGCCTTTAATAACTTATTAATTAGCTCCTGATAGCTTAAATCGCTATTTAGGCGCACCCCATGCACTAAGTTGATATGTTTGTATTTTTGCCATACCTCACTTTGCTGCAATATTGATAAAAACGGGCCAATAGCGGTGCCGGTGCAAAGCATCCAAAGTTGTTCACTCGCTGGCACTTCGTCAAGGGTAAAAAAACCGCTAGCACGGCGCTCTATTAGTACAGTGTCACCTGGGGTAAGTTGTGCTAAATGCGATGACAATTGGCCATCGACTACATTAATTAAATAAAATTCTAAATTTGGATCATCTGGTGCGTTAACATACGAGTAAGCCCGAGCAATGCGTTTTTCACCGTCCATAACAGAGAGCTTTGTAAATTGCCCTGCTTTAAACGGCTCTACATCGGCGTTAACCGTTAAGCTAAATAACGATTCATTCCACCATTTAACTGACTTTACTGTGGCATCAATCCAATTAGACATAATTACTCCAGAGTGTAAAACGTGTTTTAGCTATCAGCTATCAGCTATCAGCTATCAGCTATCAGCTATCAGCTATCAGCTATCAGCTATCAGCTATCAGCTAAAACCTTAAAGTGGTTCATTTTAAAAGCAAGTTTTATAACTTAAACATTAGCATTAAGTTATAAATACTGACAGGGAAATAAATGAGAAGGCAGCGAGCTTCGAGTGACGAGTATCGAGCAACGAGCTAGTGCTAAAACCTGAGACCTTTAATCTACTCTTTTAGCGCAGCGTCTCTTTGTCCTCTTTGTGAATAATGACCTTGCGCGGTATAAAGCTCCGCCTACAGTAAATTCAGAAGTTAACCATATCAGTAGGCGGGAGTTTACCTCGCGCATTTGTGTTTAATATCCTAGACCTGACGCGATATAAAATCGCTGCTACAGATCAATATTTAGGTTTTTCTTCCTCTAAAAGCGCAGCGTCTCTTCGCCCTCTTTGTGCAAAACTCACTAAAACTGTTTGAACAAAGAGAAGACAACGGGCTTCGAGTGACGAGCTGCGAGCTACTGCTAAAACCTTTGACCTTTAACCTTTAACCTTTGACCTTTGACCTTTAACCCAGAACCTGAAACCTAGGAACCTAAAGCCCGTAGCTCGAAACCCGTGGCCCGCACCCCGAGGCCCGAATCTCACACCTAAATTTCAGGCATAAAAAAAGCCGCATAAAATGCGGCTTTGGGGGTTTAGTCTCACTTCACTTTGGGCGTGTCTCCAAAACTTAGTGAATACGTTACCAAGGAACTGTTGTATTTAACCTGAACTCTGGATAATAAATCTATCTCAAGCAGCTATTTACAGCGCTAACTACGTTGAATTTACTTGCAATAGGCGAGCTATTGACGCGTAATTTCGCCTTGTTTTCACTGGAAATCTCTTGCTAGAGAAAATAAACATAAATATCAATTTTGATTCAATACGTTAGTAAATCTCTTAACCAAAGTTCAGGTTATTTAAATAGTTAATTAAATTGACTCTAGGGCAATTTTAACCATTTCGTTGAACGTGGTTTGACGCTCATCTGCAGGTGTTGCTTCGCCGGTGATTACATGATCACTGACGGTAAATAATGCCATTGCTTTTGCGCCGTATTCTGCTGCTACGCCGTATAAGCCAGCTGTTTCCATATCAACAGCGAGTACACCTAGTTTGTCTAGATCTTTATAAAACGTGTCGTCTGCTTGATAAAAAGTATCCGTAGTAAATACGTTGCCTACTTTTGCATCAATACCTAAATCTTTAGCTGCATTTACGCCGTTTAAAAGTAATTCAAAGTTAGCAATAGCAGCAAAGTCAGTGCCACGAACGCGGGCACGATTTACGTTTGAATCTGTGCTTGCACCTTGTGCAAAAATTACGTCGCGAATTTTAATATCGCTACCAATACCACCACAGGTACCAATACGAATAATATTTTTAACGCCAAAACTGACAATAAGCTCACGAGCATAAATTGACATTGAAGGAATGCCCATGCCAGAACCCATAATGCTCACTGGCTTACCTTTGTAAGTTCCAGTAAAGCCGTACATGTTACGTACGCCGGTTACTTGCACTGCATCATCTAAAAAGTTTTCAGCAATATATTGTGCGCGTAGCGGATCGCCTGGCATTAATACTGTTTCGGCAAAATCACCTACGTTTGCACTGATATGCGGAGTACTCATCGATTGTTTTCCTTTTGTTTGGCTAAAAGCCCTATTACTTTAAAAATAGCGAGCGTATTTTTAAGTTACTTAACTGTGTTCAGCTTATCAATAAAGCCATCACCATATTCTAACGCTTTAAGGTTAAACCATTGTGCAAGCGTTTGGCCAATATCGGCAAAGCTATTGCGTTCGCCCAGCGGGGTATTTTTCATCCCTGTCTGATAGGCAATAACCGGCACATATTCACGGGTGTGCTCAGACCCTGGAAAGGTCGGGTCACAGCCATGATCGGCGGTGATCATTAATAAATCATCCGGCTTTAATTGCGCTAAAATAGTGGGTAAGTAATCATCAAACTCTTTGAGCGCTTTCGCATAGCCAACAGGATTTCGGCGGTGACCAAACTTTTCATCAAAATCAACTAAATTGGTAAAAATCAAACTGTGATCCGGCGCAGTCGCCACCACTTCGCTGGTTTTTTCTAGCAAGTTCATTAACCCTGGCGCTTTATGCTTTTGGGTAATGCCTTGATGCGCATAAATATCTGAAATTTTACCAATACTGATAACTTCGCCACCGTCTTTTGCAAGTACATCAAGCAATGTTGGCGATGGCGGTAATACTGAATAATCACGACGATTACCTGTTCTGGCAAAATCTTGATTATTAGAACCCAAAAATGGCCGCGCAATCACTCGCCCTATATTCATTTCATCAAGCAGCGCCCGTGCGATTTCGCAAACTTGATAAAGCTTCTCTAGGCCGAATGATTCTTCATGCGCGGCTATTTGAAACACACTATCAGCTGAGGTGTAACAGATTGGTTTACCTGTTTTTACGTGCTCTTCACCTAGCTGCTCTAAAATCGTGGTTCCTGAGGCATGGCAATTGCCTAAAATGCCCGGAATACCTGTGCGAGCAATAAACTCGTCTACAAATTCTTGTGGGAAACTCGGCTGTGTTTTAGGGAAGTAACCCCAATCAAATAACACTGGCACGCCTGCCATTTCCCAATGACCCGATGGCGTGTCTTTACCGCTTGAAAGCTCTTTTGCGTAACCCCATGCACCTTGTGGTTCATGTCGCTCAGCAACTAAACAGGGTTCTTTACCAGCGGCTTCACATGCATCCACTAACCCTAATTTTGAAAGGTTAGGAAGCGAAAGCTTACTGCCAGTCTCGTCATAATATGCCTTGAGTAAATGTGCGAATGTATTAGCACCAACATCACCAAATTTATCTGCATCGGGTGCTGCGCCAATTCCTAAACTATCCGCCATTAAGATAATTGCTCTTGCCATTGTGACCTCACATCTGTTCTAGGTGGTTACTTTATCTGCTCTTCGAATTTTCCGTACAGGACATAAGTCCTGTTTCATAAAACCTAAACATTATAAATTTGCACTCTTAAGCGAAGCAAAAGAGATTAATCGTGTCTTTTTTGCTATTGTGATCTACCAACAATATATCCTTCTGTGTGGGTGAGAACTTTAGTGACACGAACTATTATAGCTATTGCAGGCGCATCGGCGTCCGGCAAATCTCTATTTAGCCAAACTATTTACAATGAATTGGTAAATGAGCTTGAACCAGGCGCTATCGCCATTATTGAAGAAGATGCTTATTACAAGGATCAATCGCATTTGCCGATGGCACATCGTACGCAAACGAATTACGACCATCCTGATGCATTTGAACACGAGCTATTGCTTGAGCATTTAACGCAACTTCGTAATGGCCACTCTGTTGAAGTACCAACTTATGATTATGCTCAGCATACACGTAGCGATAAAACGCGCCGTGTGGCTTCGGCTAAAATACTCATTGTAGAAGGTATTTTATTACTGAGTGATAAAGCGCTTAATAAAGAATTTGATATCAAGGTGTTTATAGATACGCCATTGGATATTTGTTTAATGCGCCGAATGCAACGCGACATGGAACAAAGAGGCAGAACATTACAATCTGTTGTTGAGCAATATCAAGCAACTGTTAGACCGATGTTTTATCAATTTATTGAGCCTTCAAAGCATAACGCTGACTTAGTTGTGACTCGAGGCGGTATGAATCGCGTTGCGATTGATATTATAAAAAGTAAAATAAAGTACATTTTACAAGAATAACAACGGGAAACGTTTGTATGACAACATTTATGAGCTTAGTAGGCATGCTAGTGCTACTAGGCATCGCTTTTGCGGCCTCAACTGATCGCAAAGCAATAAAACTAAGAACCGTGGGTATCGCATTTTTAATGCAAGTCATTATCGGCGGTTTTGTACTGTTTTTTGAAGCAGGCAAAAATGTATTAGCGAGTATGTCTCGCGCCGTTTCATCGGTTATTGGGTATGCCAACGATGGAATTGGCTTTTTATTTGGCCCATTAGCATCGCAAGATACGCTAGGGTTTATTTTTGCCATTCAAGTATTGCCAGTGATTGTGTTTTTCTCAGCACTTGTTGCTGTGTTATACCACTTAGGCATTATGGATTGGATAATTAAAATTTTAGGCGGTGGTTTACAAAAATTATTGAAAACCTCTCGCACCGAGTCGCTTTCAGCCACCGCAAATATTTTTGTTGGCCAAACTGAAGCGCCACTCATTGTTAAACCGTTTATTGCGACAATGACCAAATCTGAGTTATTTGCCGTAATGGTAGGTGGTTTGGCCACCGTAGCAGGCTCTGTAATGGCCGGTTACGTGATCATTGGTGTAGACCTTAAATATTTAATTGCAGCCAGCTTTATGGCAGCACCAGGTGGTTTCTTGATGGCAAAAATGATAGTGCCAGAGACAGAAACACCTAAAGATGATTTAGCCGATATAGATTTAGGCGACGACAAACCGGTTAATGTTATTGACGCAGCAGCATCAGGCGCAGCAAACGGTATGCACTTAGCATTAAACGTAGGTGCTATGCTTTTAGCATTTGTTGCACTGATTGCGTTATTAAACGGTTTATTAGGCGGTATTGGTGGGTTGTTTGATTACCCTACATTAACGCTACAAGAAATTTTAGGCTACTTATTTGCCCCTGTTGCATGGTTATTAGGTGTACCGTGGAATGAGGCAATTTTAGCCGGCAGCTTTATTGGTCAAAAGTTAGTAGTAAATGAGTTTGTTGCTTACTTAGACTTTATAAATTATCGCGATACGTTAAGTGCGCATACACAAGCAATTGTTACCTTTGCTTTGTGTGGCTTTGCTAACTTATCATCGATAGCCATTTTACTAGGTGGATTAGGCGGTATGGCGCCTAGTCGGCGAAAGGATATCGCACGCTTAGGGCTCAGAGCAGTGTTAGCAGGATCTATGGCTAACCTTATGAGCGCAGCAATTGCTGGGTTTTTCCTCTCGCTAGCTTAGAAACTTAATGAGACGATCCAACTGTTGCAAAACAATAGGATAGCGCTTTAAGGGGTTAAAGCACTATCTGACTTGAACGATACTTCACCAAGGGCCGCAAGGCCCTTTTATCGTTTTTATAGCCTCTACTTTCTAAATCCTCAGCAATTCATACCTAAAAATTCCTAGCAAAGCTTTCATTCACGCACTCCTTACGCCATCAAAAGCCATCATTGCACTCACTAAAAAATATAAACAACTGTGTAACTGCAGAAGCATTTACTTGTTAGCCCTTTACAAGGCACTTGAGAGTATAAAAGGTAGCGAAGTTAACAAGAATGAATGGCTGTGAAGAGGTAATATAGGCATTATTGAGTGGGAACTTTTTGAGTTTTTCTGTGCTTATGGTCTAAACGCTTAATTTTTTACATAACGTTTAATGTAAGCTTCATAGCCAAACTCAGCCTTAAGCTGCTCAAGTGCTTGATTAAAGCGTTTTACTACCACAGGTGAAGCGGCTTTGTTAAAGCCAATATAGTTGCCTTTAAGCTCATCCACATGAATTTGCTTGAGCTTCACCAAGTCATCCCTAGAGTACCCAAATGGCTCAGTTTGATGATCAATCGTAAAGTCAGAGCCAATAATTAAATCGATGCGTTTTTTAAAAAACAGTCGCATAAATGAGTCTGCTTCACTAAACAGTAGTAAGTTTTTATCGGTAACAAACCCAAGTCGACGCACCAGTATTTCATAAATGTCGCCTCGCACTATGCCCAACGAGTAGTTTTTAGCTTGTGAAATATCATTCATCACAATATGGTCGCTAGTTTTTAATTTAAAAAAGTAGGTTTGGCTCGATACCAAAGGTCCCACCCATTCAAAAAGAGGAATACGTTCTTGCGTTTTTGCTAGAGAAATGATGGCTGAGTGTGGGTTATTTTGCACTAACTGGTAAGCACGCTTCCAAGGTAACATAATAAATTCGCACTCTAGTGCGGCACGATAACAAGCGTCTTTCACTATGTCATGATTAATACCCGCTAGCTGCCCAGCTTCATTTTGAAAATTGTAAGGAGCAAAGCTTTCGGTATAAATAACCAATTTAGGCGCTTTAGCCTGGATATTATGGCTAAATAGCAACCCTAACGCTAATAATGTAAATTTAAAAATAAACACCCCCTATAATTTAAGTAATAACCTTAACCTAGAAAGCATGTAGAAACTATTAATTTATAGCACTTTTATAATGTTAAAAATAGCAGATCATTTGAGAATGACTATCGTTAATAATACCAATCCGCAATAATACTCAATCATTTTGCGGGGCTAAACGTGTCGCTACCTGTGTTAAAAAATTCTCATTTAGAACAACTAAATAGCGAATTTTTTGTCTAGCTATCAACCCGTTTTTCCTGCCTCAAAATAGACCGCTTAATTAAGCGAATTGGTATAAATTTACAGATGGTGGGGAGATATTCTTAAATTTTAGACACAAAAAAAGCGCCTTAAGCGCTTTTTTTCATTTTACTTAAAAGTAAAATTATAGAGCTGTGATGTTATCAGCTTGAGGACCTTTTTGACCTTGTGAAAGAGTGAACTCTACACGTTGGCCTTCAGCTAAAGTTTTGAAACCTTCGCTTTTGATTGCTGAGAAATGTGCGAAAACGTCTGGACCATTTTCTTGCTCGATGAAACCAAAACCTTTAGACTCGTTGAACCACTTAACTGTACCTGATACGATGTTAGACATAGTATTATTCCTGATATAAAAATTAAATTGTGCCCTAATGGGCGGTGTAGCAAAAAATGAGATGGTACTTAAAAACTTCAGGACGGCACTACAAGTATTACTTATACAACAACGAAATGGAGATTTATAAATTATCATGCTTTCTTTCTAGCTGCGGACTACTATATAGAGTTACAGACTCAAGTCAACCCTTAATGCGATTTAATTTATAAAATAGCTTAAGCAGCCCGCTTTATAAATTAAGTACTTGTTTAAAGAGCTTAAAATTCAAATTCTAGTGCCATTCTAAAGCTATGATTTTTCTCTGACTGGCTGATTTCGGTAATAAAACCGGCTTCCCACTTTAATTGTTTTTGCCCATCAAAGCGATGTAACCCTATAAATCCGGGGCCAATACCGACAAAGTCTTCGCCAAGGTAAACCTCAACCGCGGGCTGAAAAGCAGACAAATAGCGGTAGCGATATTGCGCTCTAAATTCGCTTTCCCACTCATTTTGTATATCTTGGCCCCACTCGTACACTAAAAATGCATTCATAGTGAGACTTGCACGACCAAACTCTTTTTCAATCACAAAACCGGTGGTTGCTTCGTATGCGTCGGCGTCATGCTGTTTTTCAAATTCAAATAACGCGCCCCAATCAGCCCATAGCCTGCCCTGCTCTATTAACTGCCAACGAAGTTCTAACTCATACGCTTGCAAGCCAAAGTCACCATTATCATCGCGCTCACCCACTAAATAGCCTTCCAATGCCATGGTGTCGTTAATTGCGCCGCCTAAGCCAACGCGCTGCGCTAAAATATTACCACTGTCGGTTTGATGTGACACAAGCCGCCACTCTAGCTCGCGCTCAAACGGCAACACATAAGGATGATAAACTTTATCAACCACTATGCCATCAGCATAAGCCAGCTTAGGTATTAATAAACAAAAACCAATTAATACAGTGGCTGCAAATAGGTTTATTGCTTTCATGATTGTTCCTTAGTTATTGATTTAGGAATAAAATAACAAACTGATAAAAATAACACGCTGCTCAGCACATAACTTAAAACACTGGTTAAATTAGGCGTAGCCTCATAACCGATAAGTGCGCGCAAAACCCGTCCAAACTCTGAGTTTTCAGTTAAAATAGCACGTAAATCCCATACGGTTGCCGTTGTTGCTATCAAATCAATTTGGCTCGCCAAATCAAGTGCCACAACCAGTTTTGCCGCACTGTTTAATGCTAACAATACCAATAAAGGGGTAAGCCCAAAGCGCTGTTTGATTGCACTCAATAAAAAATACAACAACACACTAAAGCTACTGCATATCCCCAAGCCTAAAAAAGTGCCAATAAATAAGCTTTGTGCTGCTTCGTTGTTTTGCCAAAAGCCAATCAGGTAAATAATGTAATGACTTAAATAAAGAGTCATTACACTGATAATCGCAATCATAAATGCAGGCGTTGCTTGTTTAATGGCGTAGTACAGCGCACTGATAAACACTAAAACACATAAAGCAATTTGGGTATATTCTAAACCCTGGTAGTCGAACAAGGGACTAATTAGCGGAGCACTTTTTACAAATAAAAATGATAACCCCACACCTAAAACAAGCATCCCCAGTACCTTCACTAAACTTTGCTTGGCAATCACTTGGAATAAAATAAGTAAAATGGCCACCGGCAATAACTGATTGAGGCTCATCACAAGGCTAGTTATTAGCATCAGAACCCTCCTTTTCGGTCGCTATTACAGCACCACGCGCCGTATTGGGCGAGAACTCGCCAAAAAATTCATAACGCCCAGGAGTTAACGGCCCAATATAAATAACGCTTTTGCGATTAGGGTAAAGTACTTTCTCTCGGTTGAGATCGAAACTGTCGAATTCTTCAGGCGTACTATCTTGATTTTCGATTAACAAGCGTACCTTTTTATTGGCCGGCACCACGATTTCTGCGGGATAAAATAAATGATCTTTAAGTACAATAAGATAGTCTTTACTGGCGGCGTTAAATGATAAAAATACGCAACAATATAAATAGGGGTGAATAAGTCGTTTAATCACATTTAGCTCCTGCAAAAACTACCTGTACTTTTAAGCCGCCCAAATCGCTGTCTGTTAAATTAATTTCAGCGCTATAAATAGCAATAATGTGCTGGACTATTGCCATGCCTAAGCCCGCACCTTGTTCACCCGAAGGATGTTGGTCACCGCCAACGCGATAAAAACGGTTAAATATCCGTTGTTTTTGATCGTCCGTCATACCTGGACCGCTGTCTTCTATTTGCCAAATACGCTGCCTGTGCATCTGCTTTAGGGTAATTTTTATTTGTCCGTTTGCAGGCGCGTACTTTATAGCATTACTCAGTAGGTTTGAAATCAACGTCACTAAGGTAAACTCATCACCGTTAATAGTAAAGTCATCTCCCTCAAGGCTAATAGTGTGATTTTTAGCCTCTAGTTTTTCATATAGTTGGCTAACTACTTCTTGCGTGATCGCTAATAATGACTGTTCTTTAAACTGCTTTTGCCACTGCTCTGGCTGAGTACGCCCTAGTATTAGCATTTGCTCCACTATATTGGTGAGTCGATTAATACCTTGAGTCATGGCTTGTAATTCTTGGTTATCGCCTTGTTGGGCGGCCAAATTATGCACATTAATTTTTAAACTGCTCAGGGGTGTACGTAATTCATGGGCGGCATCTGAGGCAAAAAAACGCTCTCGTAAATAGGCCGTTTCTACGCGTTTAAATAAGTCGTTTAAGCGGCTGATCACTGGTTTTATTTCTTCATCCGTCACCTGCCAATTGATCGCTGTGAAATCATTTGCTTGGCGCAGGGCTAACTGTTTTGATAAACGGGTTAACGGTGCCAGTGCATATTTAACAAAAAAGCTAATAAATAGCGCAAGCAAAGGAACCGCCCATAACATGGGTAACATGGCTGATAAAATCACCGCCTCGGCAAGCTCAAACCGCTTAGCAATCGGCTCGGCAACAATAACGGTGCGTAAAGAAGTAGCAAAAACGAATACCCGCATTCGCTGCCCTGCAATATTAAGCGTTTGAAAACCTGCTTGATATTGGCTCAAATCAAGATTTAATTCGTCAGAACCGCTAAGTAGCTCACCACTTTGCCAAATTTGATACAGTAACTGGGCGCTTTCTTGCATTTTTGGCGCCATAGCGTTTATAGATAGAGGCTGTTGCATCAAGACTCCAGCCACTACTTTTAGCTCACTATCGAGTAATTGCTCACCATGGCTCATACTTTTTTGATAGCCTTTTACTAAAGCTAAAAAGCAGGTTAACACCATCATTGACAGTAAGATAAGTGTTAAACGCTTACGAATTGACATAGTGCATGGTTACCTTTGTAAATTCAAGTTTGTGCAATCTAGGGGCGTTTTAATCACGTGAGCTATCTCTTTCCCACAACATAGCCAATACCACGGAGAGTTTTAATAAAATCGCTGGGGAATTTTTTTCGTAGGTGATGAATATGCACCTCAATGGTGTTAGAGCCAACCTCTTCACCCCATTGATAGAGTTTATTTTCTAACTGCTGCTTAGATTGCACGCGACCTTGGTTTTCCAGTAACGCTTTTAGCAGCATGTACTCTTTTCGCGGCAGAGAAAGCGGTTCATTGGCTAAAGTGACCGTGTGCGCTGACGTATCCATAGTAACATCACCACATTGTAATAAGCTCGACTGAGCTTGATTTACACGTCGGCTCGCTACGCGCAAACGAGCAAATAATTCGGCTGGTTCAAATGGCTTAGCTAAATAATCATCAGCCCCCATATCAAGCCCTTGCACTTTATCATCTATGCTACTGCGAGCGGTTAGTATCACCACCGGAATGACTTTTTTTTGTGCTTTTATGTGCTTTAAAATTTGCGAACCATCACCATCAGGTAAGCCTAGGTCAAGTATAACCAACTCTATTTCGCCACTGCCTAAACATTGCAACGCATGCTTAACCGTTGCGCTGTGTTCTACACTGTAGCCTTCTTGGCGCAATGAGCGGCAAAGCCCTTGCGCCACAAGATGATCATCTTCAACTAATAATAAATGCATTGTTTGTTTTGTTATCTCTTTAGTTTTTTATCAACTTTAGCTAATAATTGGCTAATTGCTTGCTGACGATATTTGTCCGCTTTAGCGCGAGTATCACGAATACCGGCCGCTTGTGCAACTAACAAATGGGCTTTGGCTTGCTTATATTCACGTTCGTCGTATAAAAACTCACCATACAAGTAATTAGTATCAATGCCTTTTTGATTAAATGCGAGTGCTTGCTTAAAAAACTTATCGGCGGTGTCATCATCACCAAAGCCAATTGGCCACCCTGGTACTTTACTGTATAAGGTTGCCAGGCTGGCATACGCTGAGCCACCTAAAGCACTGTCGTCTATTTTAAGGGCTTGCTCTAATGATGCCTTTGCATCTTTGGCATAACCCAACGCCCCTAAGCCGCCTTTTGCACCCGCAAAACTTGCCAGCACAATACCGTTCCACGTATAGCTATTTGCTGAATTAGGATAGTTTTCAATAAATTGAGCACTTTGCTCACTCAGTTGAGTAAAGGCTTTGATTTGTGCGTCATCTTTAAGCTCATAATTAGCGACCGCCCATTGCTGTTGAATAGCGAGTAAGTCGCTTTGTTCGTCTGCAAATACCGGCGATGAAAACACACTAACAATGCTTAAATAAGCTGCTAAAGTAAATTTTTTCATAATAAATCCTCTATTAACCTAAAAAGCTTTTTATTTTAGGGAGTTGTTTAGCAATTGCGTTATCTACAATACGTGGAAAAACGCCATTGATACGTGCAAAAAGTTTCTCAGGAAAACCAATAAATCGTCTGGTTTTATTTGAGTTTAATAACGCAACTAACTCATCAGCCACCAACTGCGGAGAGTCCATTTGATTACCAAGCGCTTTGTTCATTGCCCGCGTTTGAGCATCATTAATGTCGGTATCAGTTGCTCTAGGTGCCAAATAAGTAACTCTAACGCCAGTGTCTGAAAGCTCTCGTGATAACGCTTCGCTAAAACCACGCAAACCAAATTTACTGGCACAATAAAGTGTTTGATATGGGTAACCTATGCTGCCAAAAGACGACCCAACATTAACTATGGTGCCTCTATTCGCTTGCAGCTGCTCTAAAAACAGTTGGCATAGTTTCATCGGGACGGCTAAATTAGTGCTCAGTAGATTATCAATTTGTTCACTACTACAACTACTTAAGCTTTGCATAACATTAATGCCTGCATTGTTTATAAGTAATTTAGCACCGCCCAATTTTTTGGCTTTAATTGCCAATGCCAGCATGTTTTCTGCAACGGTTAAATCTCCCACAAAAGTCATACTACCTGGGCACTGGCTACTTAGCGCATTTAGCGCATCGCCATTACGCCCTACTAATAGTAATTGCCAACCTTGTGCGTGCAGTGTTTTGGCAATCGCTTGGCCAATTCCCCCTGTGGCTCCTGTTAAAACACATAAGCCGGTATTCATGCGTGTTGCTCTTGCGCTGATGCTTTAAAGAACGGCTCGTCATCTAAAGCGCGGAAAATATCACCGTACAAACGATAAAAACATTTTGCGCCATGTAAAATAGCTTGCTGATCGGCCTCATTAGTAATTTTGTTCATCAAGTTTTCAAAAAACTTTACGTGCTCTATATCAAGCGCACCATGAGAGGTTAAATAGCTAAATGCTTTTTTAGGTAAACCAACTGCATCAGCAATATTTGAAGCTGCGCCATCAGCCAGGGCAATTGAAGTCCCTTCGAGTACATGAACCATGCCAAAAAAGCTTAATGGATTTTTACGAGCGATACTGTCATAGGCATACGAGACCATCATTTCGGTAGCAAATTGTGGCTTACTATGGCGCACGCTTTCTTTATCAAAACCACACGCGGCAATATCGTTAAGCACCCATTCTTGATGGCCAATTTCCTCTTCAATGTATTCGGCTACGGCTTCACGTAACCATTCTTGTTCGTCGGTTAAACGGGCACCTAACGACATCATTAATGGCACAGTGTGTTTTACATGATGATAGGCTTGCGCTAAAAATGACGCATACTCTTCAAGTGATGCTTGGCCTTTAAAAACGCGCTGTATAATTGGCGCAGCTAATAAGTACTCACGCTCGTTTTGAGTTTGTGCTTTTAATGTATTAAAAAAATCAGTCATGGATCACTTCTCCAAGTCGGTAAAATTGTTCAAAAATAAGGTTAAATTGCTGGCTAATAGCCTGGCGCTTAGGACGATTATTGGTCGTTAGTAACCCTTGCTGAACACTTAAAGGCTGAGCTAACCGATGCCACTTTTTAACTTGTGCATAATCGGGTAACTGTTGATTTATAAATTTCATATGCTCACTGAGTTGTTGATCACTCAACTCAGGGATTGCATAAATAATCGCGGTTAAAAAAGGTTTGCCCTCACCAAAAACAACGGCTTGTACAATCGCGCTTTGGCTCAATATTAATGACTCAGGCCATTCAGCACTGACATTACGGCCCATGCTGGTAATAATCAGGTTTTTAAGTCGCCCTTTTATGAAGAGCTTATTGCCATGCTGGGTCACTAAATCGCCTGTTGCATACCAGTTATTTGGGTTATGCGGCGCTTGATTTAAATACCCTAAAAATAGCTCACCCTTTATGTACAACTGGCCTTTTTCGATTTTGGTTTGTATGTGCGGTAGTACAGTGCCGGCACTCTTTAAATCATCATTTTTGGGCGTATTTAAACTTACGACAGATGCCGCCTCTGATAATCCATACCCCTGATAAACAGGTAAATTAAGCTCTCTGGCGGTGGCAATTAAAGCATCACTCACGAGCGCTCCGCCAACTGCAATAAACTGTAATGACTTTGGCGGCTGCCAACCTTGTTTTGCAAACGCAATTAAACACGTTAATAACTCAGGCACTAAAATAAGGGTGTTAGGTTTTACACTGTCAATTGCCCTAATTAGTTTTTCAGGATTTTTTAACCCTGAGCCAACAAAACCCAATTCGTTTAACGGCATTAAATGTACACAACCGCCACTTAATAATGGTGCATAAATACCTGCAATATTTTCCAGTAATACAGGTAATGGCAGTAAACATAAGTGAGTTGGTTTACTTATACCTATTTGCTCACATAACGATTGTGCAACTTGCATTTGGCTATGAGTTGATAAACATACACCTTTTGGCTCGCCTGTAGAGCCTGACGTGAAGGTGATTTTTTGCGTGCCCTCAAAGTAACTAATCGATTCTTTAACGTTGAGCTGATAAATATATAAGGTGTAATGATCAAACAAAGTAATAGACAATGTATGCGCACCCAAAGAAAGCCTTGGCATATCACTTATAAACAGCTGTGCACCACACTGTGCCAACACATATTGCGTTTGTTGTTGACTAAAAAAATGGGCGATCGGTATAGCCACTTTATTAGCAACGCTGGTCGCAGCATCAAGTACCAACCATGCAGGTGTGTTATCAAGTTGAAATGCAATTGCATCAGCATCTGAATTAGCAAAAATTTCCGCTACTTTATTAATTTCGTGAAGCAGCTCTGCACCTGTGAACTGTTGTGTTTGATTCGCAAAATGCGCAACTACCGCCGACTGAGTAGCTAAATCACTTAAGCTATTTAACATACTCATACCGCCTCCAGCGCATTGATTAATGCCGTAATGCCATGTGTATTTTGTTGTTTAATATCAAGTAGCATTGGCGTATTAAGTACTTGTAGATGTGCTTGCTCTAAATTAACAATGCATACTGTAGGCTGGTTCGCGTAGTAACTTCCCCAGCTTTTTGGTTGCTCAACAACACTGCTGTTAGCCAATGCAATTTCATTACACGTTACCCCTAATAAACGCAATAAAGCGCGTACATGTTTGGTGGCACAAAAAACCAAATTAGTAGCACCAATAGCTCTTAAAGCTTCATTAACAATAATAAAATGCGATAACGTGGCTTTTCTGTGTGTTGAATAGAGATTACCTAACTCAAACACTTTACTGCGCTGTGTGCCCATTGGTAAAAACTGCTCAATGGGCGCTGCTAAATATTGTTCAATAAATAAAGGAGAAGTGGCGTTTCTAAGCCCTAAAGTGCAATGCCCTTGCTGAGTTTTATACTGACAGAGTAATGGCATAAATGAAGTTAGGCTGGCATTGTACGCAGCTAAAAAGCCTTGTTTTACTGTATCTTCAAGGCGCTGACGGTGTTCATCACATTCTCTGGCGCTCACAAACTGTGTGAACGACTGAAAAAGTGTTGATGATGACTGTTGTTGAGCTAATTGCATAAAAGCATCGCCTGTATTAAATCTATAGGTAGAATTTAATAGGCGAAACTTAAATAAAACTTAAGGTAAATTAATTTTTTAAAAATTTAATTTAGACTGGCAATAACGGTTTTATTTCGGCCCGTTTCTTTTGCATGATAGAGCGCTTTGTCAGCACATTTGTATACTTGATCAATATCATCACTGTGCTGCGGCCATGTAGCAATGCCGATGGAGACATTTATACAACCAACTTTGGCCATCGGTGTATTCGCCACTTCATTACGTAACCGCTCAGCAATAACAAACGCACTATCGCTATTTTCGTTCGGTAATATAAGTAAGAATTCCTCCCCACCAGTTCGCGCGACAATATCATCTTTGCGAGATACTTGCTTGATCACACACGTTAAAATTTTTAGTACCTCATCGCCCACATCATGGCCAAAGGTGTCATTAACCCGTTTAAAGAAGTCGATATCTATTTCTAGAACCGCAAAGGGGATCTGTTCTTGAATTAATTTATCTAACAATAAATACAAACCTCGCCGATTATGCGCACCAGTTAGCGGATCGGTGAGTGCATCTTGGCGTAATTGCCCCATTTTCGACTGCAGTATATTAACTCCTTCTAACATGGCTGCTTTAAGTTGCTGACTTTCAAAATACCAAGATTTAATACTTTTAAGATTCGCCACGTTTTGTTGATCAGTCGATAAATTTGCACTGTCAGCTAGTAACCTAAGGGGCTTAGCAATAAAATGCGCTAACACACCAATCAATACAAAAGTAATTAATACAATTGGTAGCATTCGCTTAAGCACCAGCCCTTGAAAAGTATCTAACGTGGCAAGTGTTGCCACCTCACTACGCTGGGCAACTACGCCCCAATTAGCAAGTTTAACGGGCGAATATCCAGCAAGCATAGACACGCCTTGGCTATTTAAAACCCGGGTGTATCCATCTTCGCTTTGCAAAACACGCTCTATTACTGGGTTATTAATGACTTGTTCGCCAATCCGCTCAGTCTCAGGATGATAAAGTAAGGTTTTATTATCAGCCACCACATAAAAGTATGCCCCGCCATCGTAACTATGCTGTTTTAATAAGGCGTTTAAAATGCTCTGTTGTTCTAAATAAAAGCTACCACCAATATAGCCATAGTAGTTACCCATCTCGTCAAATAAAGGATAAGAAAGTACAACAATTAAGTTATTCGCAAGCGATACATAAGGACGACTAACCAATGGACGCTGTAGTTTAAAGGCTTGTTTAGAATGAGGTGAATTAACGGTTTTATTAATAATATTTAATGAAACAGGTGAGGCCGCTTTAACGACACCTTGCATGTTAATTGCTACCGAATTAAAGCTATGTGTTTGGTTTAAAAGGCGGTTGGTTTCAGCTTGGAGTAACTCAGTATTGGTAATGTCTTTAGCAATAATTTTGGCTGAAAACTCAAGTTGCTGCATCGCGGCGGCTAAAAAGTGATCGGTCGCCGAGGCAAGCTTACTAGCAAATACATGGTTACTTTTGAGAGTATCTTCTATTACCCGTTCTTTTTGTACTTGGTAACTAATGTATAAACCACTGAACAAAATAGCGGCTGTAGCAGTGATAGCTAACAACAGAATTAATTGCCTAAGTTTAAAAGTAAATGGTGATCGAAAACGCAACTTATTATCATCCTAAGCAAATAAAAACGACTGCTATGTACTACATATATCCTAAATATAATACAGAAATTAAACTAAGTAGCCTAATTTTTGTTATTTTTGGAATAATAAAATGACATTTATTATATATGTCGGGTTTTGCAGTTAAGCTCAATAATAGTTAAGCTGCATGCACTTTATTTTTATTTAGCCTTGAGGTGTGTGTTGCTAAATAAGTACCTGTTGTCGTCTTCTCTTTTTTTAATCGGATGTTTCATGCCAATAAAATCTTCTTTTGCCGATTCTGCGCTGTCGCTTGAACAGCAACTTGGGCAAAAACTTATGCTCGATTTACGCTACTTTTGTCACCAAGGCAGCAGTAAGCGCTGCAGAACAGCATTAACCGAGTTACCAGATACACTAGCCAAAGCGATTAGCCGTTATGATATTGGCGGGGTTATTTTATTTTCTGAAAACACCCAAAGTATTGAACAAATAATTAGCCTTAATCAGCAACTGCAACAAGCTGCGTCTCACTCTAAATCAGGCTTACCGCTTTTTATTTCAATTGACCAAGAAGGTGGACGAGTAGCTCGACTGCCACGTGATGTGGCCACTTCATTTACTGGTAATATGTCAATTGGCGCCACCTACCCTGAGCATGGCACTTATTTCGCAACTCAAACCGCGAATGTTCTTGCCACGGAGCTTTCAGCATTGGGGATTAATGTAAATTACGCGCCAACCGTTGATGTAAACATGAACCCAGACAATCCTGTCATTAATGTCCGCTCTTTTAGTGAAAACCCCGATGAAGTTGCGGCAATGGGTGCAGCACAAGTTATTGAATTTGAAAAAAATGGCATTATTAGCGCACTAAAGCATTTTCCTGGGCATGGCGACACCAATGTAGATAGTCATACCGGCTTGCCTAAAGTGATGCATTCAAAAGAGGTGATTTACGCACAAGATTTAGCGCCCTTTAAACACATTATTGAGCAGCATAGTCCGGGCATGATAATGACCGCGCATATTCAATACCCTGAGCTTGATAGCAGTACATTAACCAATGTAGACGGTAAGCAAATGATCAAGCCCGCGACAATGTCGCGTAAAATCATGACCGATATTCTACGTAAAGAACTTAACTATCAAGGTGTGGTGGTAACCGATGCACTTGATATGGCAGGTATTAGTCACTTTTTTAGTCCAACTCAAGCAATTATAAACACCTTTGCCGCTGGGGTTGATATTGCGCTTATGCCAATAGAGATTAGAACGCCAGATGACATTAAAAAGCTCGATGCCCTCATTGAGTCATTAGTCAGTGCGGTTAAATCAGAACAACTAAACGCACAGGAAATTGCGCATTCAGCACAGCGTATTACCTCACTTAAAAGTAAATTTAAATTAAACGCTTTTCCTGATCCCATTAAAGCATTAGCCAATGCTAAGTACATTATAGGTAATAAAGCACATCGCGAATTAGAAGCGTCACTGGCATTAGCGGCGATCACCCAAATAAAAAATAACAACAACACCTTGCCACTTAAGCTTACTGCTGGCCAACACATTCATATTATTATGCCCGATACGCGTAAATGTATTGCCATACAACAAGCCATAATGGCACTGAGCTCACACGCATTAGTTTATAGCTGTAGCAGTTTACAAGGTTTTGACCCTGTTGATGCTCAGCGTAATATAAACCAAGCTGATATTATTATTGCCGGAAATGCCACGCCTAATCAAAGCGCGGTGGAAATTGGCGGGATGGATGATTTAGCCGATAACCCAGACTTTGCCCTCAATAACGCAGAGCAACCTAAAGCACTTGAATCATTACTTAAAATGGCTAACAAGCAACAAATACCCACCGTGTTTATTAGTTTGCGAGCCCCTTATGATATTGCTCAGTTTGGCGACTCTGCCGATGCAGTATTAGCTTCATATGCTTATAATATTGACGTAGACAAAAACGAGCAAGTATCTGGGCCTGCATTTACAGCACTTGCTAAAGTATTACTCGGTCAAGCCCCTGCTAAAGGCAGCTTACCGGTAACTATTAAACA
This sequence comes from Pseudoalteromonas sp. DSM 26666, assembly GCF_900116475.1. Classification (NCBI taxonomy): domain Bacteria; kingdom Pseudomonadati; phylum Pseudomonadota; class Gammaproteobacteria; order Alteromonadales; family Pseudoalteromonadaceae; genus Pseudoalteromonas; species Pseudoalteromonas sp. DSM 26666. The sequence goes on from NZ_FPAR01000012.1 coordinate 25,258, forward strand.
ATCAAAGAGCCACTAATATGAAACTCAATTGTGATTTAGGTGAAAGCTTTGGCGCGTGGAAAATGGGGCTTGATGATCAAGTAATGCCGCATATTGATATGGCAAACATTGCCTGTGGTTTTCATGCGGGCGATCCTAGCGTTATGGCCAATACTCTTAAGCTCGCTAAACAGCATAATGTTATGATTGGCGCTCACCCAAGCTACCCCGATAAACAAGGATTTGGCAGACGCTCAATGAACCTGAGTGTGGCCGAGCTCACTCAGTTTTTACACTACCAAATAGCTGCTCTTGATGGCATGGCAAAGGCACAAGGATTAACCCTTCGTTATGTCAAACCCCATGGTGCGCTTTACAACGACATGATGAAACACCAGCCACTACTTAGTGCTGTGATGGGCGCGGTTGCCAGTTACCCTGCTGATCTAAAATTAATGATACTTGCCACGGCCGATGCTAAACACTACCATACAATGGCACGTCACCTTGGACTAACGCTTGTTTTAGAAGCGTTCGCAGACAGGCTATATACAGATCAAGGGCACCTCGTAGCACGAAATATAGCAGGCAGTGTGCATGATAAAGCAGCATTATTGGCACAAGTTAAACAGCTTTTGGCCAGTAACAGTGTGACTACCCAGTCAGGAAAATCGTTAAAACTTAACGCCGATAGTATTTGTGTGCACGGTGATAACGCCCAAGGTGTTGCGCTTATTGAAGACATTAAGGCACTTTGCAGCGCAAGCGTATAACTTCCTCTAAGCTGTAAACCCCCTTTACAGCTTTTACTTTCTTTTATCACCTTCATTCATTGGTAGTTTTAAATACTGGCTTCGTCGCATCTGACTGTTAATTATCCCTCTCCTACCCTATAAATAGAGCAGTGATTTAAAACAGGGATAAATAATGAAAACGCTTTTAGCTATGAGTCTTATACTGGGCAGCAGTCAATTAGCTGTTGCCAATACCGATACATTACAACTTCAAGATATCTTCAATCTTGAATATGCCAACCAAATAGACATAACAGAAGACGGTAAAACCGTGTATTTTGTCCGCAACCGCATGGATATTAAAACCGACCGTAAAGTAGGCAATATTTGGTCTGTTGATTACAGCACAGGGCAACTACAACCATTAACTTCTGGTGTATATATGGATTACTCGCCAGTAGTCTCTCCTGACGGACAGCGACTTGCTTTCATATCAAACCGAGATGGTAGCAACCAAATATATATTAAATGGTTAAAAACAGGGGCTATCGCTAAGGTTAGTAATTTAACTAGCAATCCAAGCTCACTAACTTGGACTCCTGATTCAAACCAGCTGGTGTTTAGTATGTTTGTTCCAATGGCGGCGTCTGCGCCTGTCAGCTTACCTGGAAAACCAAAAGGTGCCACGTGGGCAGAGCCTGCTAAATATATTGACGATGTTTATTATCGTGCCGATGGAGGGGGTTATACTGAAAAAGGGTTTAGTCAATTATTTACACTTGATGCCAATGGCGGTAATGCTCAACAACTCACCAACGATAATTTTAATAATGGTGGGGAAGTCAGCTTTAGTAAAGACGGTAAAACATTGTATTTTTCTGCTAATCGCAATGAAAATAATGAATTGAAGCCCACTAACACTGAGGTATATCAACTCGATTTAGACTCGCTAGCCATTTTCCCTCTAACTGAGCGTAATGGGCCTGATCAACAACCTAAAGTGTCACCTGATGGCAAATACCTTGCCTATACAGGGTATGACGACAAGCGTACTAATTACGAAAACACCCAACTCTATATTCGCGATTTAAAAACAGGGAATACTCAAAGCCTAACCACCGATTTTGATAGAAGTGTTGGCCAAATTAAGTGGAGTGCGAACTCAAAAGGGCTTTATTTTAGCTATGCCGATGAAGGGCAAACTGCGCTGGCTTATCAACCTCGAAGTGGCAAACGCAAAGTGATTACCGAAAAAATAGGCAGTGTTGCGTTTGGTCGCCCTTATTCCGGTGGCGATTTCGATATTAGTGAAAATGGTCATGTTGCATTTACATTGGCCGATACCCAGCGCCCTGCTGATGTAGCCACAATAAAGCGCGGTAAAGCGCAGCGCTTAACCGATTTAAATTCTGATGCACTTGCAACCAAGCAACTCGCTAAGGTTGAAGAATTATGGCTTAAATCAAGCCACGATGAGCTGCCAATACAAGGCTGGGTTGCTTACCCACCGGGTTTTGATAAATCAAAAAAATACCCACTAGTGCTTGAGATTCATGGCGGCCCTGTCGCTAATTATGGCCCGCACTTTAGTGCCGAAGTACAACTATTTGCCGCTAAAGGGAACGTGGTTTTATACATGAACCCACGTGGTAGTGATTCATACGGTAAAGAGTTTGCGCAAACCATTCATCATAATTACCCAAGCAATGATTACGATGATTTAATGACTGGGGTTGATGCGCTTATTGCAAAAGGGTTTATTGATGAATCTAAGTTATTTGTAACAGGTGGCTCTGGCGGCGGTGTATTAACAGCGTGGATTGTAGGTCATACAGATCGTTTTGCTGCAGCCGTGGTTGCCAAACCGGTGATAAATTGGATCAGCTTTGTACTCACTGCCGATTTTTATCCATTCTTTGCTGACTATTGGTTCCCAGGTAAACCATGGGATCATATTGAGCATTACATGAAACGCTCACCAATCAGTTATGTTGGCAATGTTAAAACCCCAACCATGCTATTGACTGGTGAAGCAGACTACCGTACGCCTATTTCAGAAACAGAGCAGTTTTATCAAGCCTTAAAATTGCAGGGGGTTGATACCGCGATGGTGCGTATTCCAAACGCTTCACATGGTATTACTGCCCGTCCATCTAACTTAATGACAAAAGTGGCTTATATTCAATGGTGGTTTGATAAGCATTCGAAATAAAACGCAGAGTTATGAGTGACGAGCTATATAAGCTCGTTGCTCGTTGCTCGAAGCTCGAAGCTCGAAGCTCGAAGCTCGAAGCTCGAAGCTCGAAGCTCACAAGTGTAAACCCCCTTTACAGCAATAATGTAAGTAACCCCTTACATACTCAAACTAAATATCGGACTTAGCTTCAAACTGAGTTGGTAAAAAATCGGTTTATAGAAGAAATAGTGCTGTGAGTTAGTAAAAAATCGGTTTGAGTCACTGTTTATAAGCCCTCAGTTAGTAAAAAAATGTTTTATAAGCTGCAGCAGTTAGTAAAAAATCGGTTTATTACTTTCTAAACCCTAGTTAAAAATCTTTAAATTAAGCATTTAAATGCTCAAATTGAGGATTAGAAAGGCAAATCTACCCTTAATGATGAAGAGAATGGCTGTTTTTATCATGGTTAGTTAAAACCTGATCTGTATTTTAACTAGCTAGTTAAATCGTGATCTGCTTTCAGTATGTTAGTTAAACTCTGATCTATATGTGGTAAAAAGCGGGTAATTTATTGTGCTTACCAGTGTCAAAGCGTAATCAACATAAAGCCCTCACAGCCGAGCATAAACATCCTTTAAATTTATTTACACTTTTAACCTGCATTGCATCCCTGAATAACTAGCTAGTAAAATACTGATCTATTAAATTTTGCCTTTATGCAGGCATAAAAAAAGGGCCTTGCGGCCCTTAAGTAACACTATCTAGTTGAATTAAAATTGGTTCATGGTGTTAGCTTCACCACCGGCTTTAAGTGCATTCTCACCTGAGAAGTACTCTTTGTGTGTATCACCAATGTTTGAGCCTGCAAGGTCTTGGTGTTTAACAGACGCTTGCTCACGACGGATTTCTTGACGCTGTACATCACGTACATAAGCCAGCATACCTAAGTCACCAAAGTAACCTTCAGATAGAATATCTGTGCTTAATGCTGCTGTGTGGTACGTTGGTAACGTGATTAGGTGGTGGAAAATACCCGCTTCACGTGCACCATCGCGTTGGAAGTTTTGTACTAATAAGTCAGCGGCTGCTGCAAGCTCTGTTGCATCCATTTCTGGAGCCATAAGCGCTTTGTTATCATCAAGACTTGGATAAGCGCTCAGGTCACGACCTTCTTCCTGCCATTCTTGGTATACTTGCTCACGGAACTTCAGCGTCCAGTTGAACGATGGTGAGTTGTTGTATACTAATTTAGCATCTGGTACTTGCTCTTTTACGCGATTAACGAGTTCAGCAATTTGTTTTACGTGTGGTTTTTCTGTTTCAATCCACAGTAAATCAGCACCTGACTGTAGGCTCGTTACACAATCTAGTACTACACGGTCTTTTTCAGTGCCTTCGCGGAACTGGTATAAACCATTGTCTAGGCGTGTTGGCTTACAAAGCTGACCATTAAGCTTCATTGCTGTTTCGCCTTCATTTAAGTCATCAACACTGTTTACTGGGGTTGTTTCTAAAAATGCATTGTATTGGCTTGCTAAGTCACCTGGTTTTTTTGAAACCGGTACTTTTTGCGTAAGGCTTGCACCTAGTGAATCGGTACGCGCAACGATAATACCGTTATCAATACCTAGCTCTAGGAACGCGTAACGCACTGCGTTAATTTTTGCTAAAAAGTCTTCATGTGGAACCGTCACTTTACCTGCTTGGTGACCACATTGCTTAGCATCTGATACTTGGTTTTCGATTTGGATAGCACATGCACCCGCTTCAATCATCTTTTTAGCTAGCAGGTAAGTTGCTTCTTCGTTACCAAAACCGGCATCAATGTCAGCAATAATTGGTACAACATGCGTTTCAAAGTTATCAATTTTGTTAAGTACTGCTTGAACGTCGCCGCCGTTTGCTTTTGCGTCGTCTAATTCGTTAAATAAGTGGTCAAGTTCACGTGCATCCGCTTGCTTTAAGAAGGTATAGATTTCTTCGATAAGTGCCGGCACTGATGTTTTCTCATGCATACTTTGATCTGGAAGAGGACCAAACTCAGAACGAAGCGCTGCAACCATCCAACCACTTAGGTATACGTAACTGCGCTTAGTTGTTTTTTGATGGCGCTTAATTGCCATCATCATTTGTTGCGCAGTAAAACCATGCCAACAACCTAAAGACTGTGTGTACTGGCTTGTGTCTTTATCGTATGCAGCCATGTCTTCACGCATGATGTCTGCTGTAAATTGCGCAATATCAACACCAGAGCGAAAACGATTTTGTAAACGCATACGTGTTGCGTATTCAGGATTAATTGTTTTCCATGCACTGCCTTGTGATTGGCATAATGTTGCTAGTGTATCTGTTTCGCCTTGATATGTTGTCATAATAAAGTCCTTCGAACGGGTATTAATATTTATTGTTGAGAGAGTGACTACATCACGTTAGCTCTGTAGCGCTTAATTAAACATTAGGCTTATTTTTTAGATTTAGTAAATTTATAGTTTTTATTACGGCTATACATATTGTGAATGACTAAAAAGCATTCAAAGCCACTTTTTTGCGATATGGTAGGTGTACGCATATAAAAAATTGCACACTGTCGGACCGTTTAAGGATATTAATTATGAGCCACACTCTCACCCATTCAGGACTCAGCGTTGATAAGCAACTTGCTGAATTTGTTAAAAAACAATTATTACCTGGTACCCATCTTGATGAACACCAGTTTTGGAAAAGCTTTGCCAACATAGTGCAAACACTTACACCATTGAACAAGTCACTACTGGCTAAGCGTGAACAGCTACAAAAGCAAATTGATGACTACCACCTTGCAAATAAAAATGCTGACCAAGCTCAGTATCAAGCGTTTTTAAAAGATATTGGCTACCTAGTTGATGAGCCTGAAAATTTTAGTATTGAAACTCAAAATGTAGAGCCAGAAATAGCGTTGACTGCAGGGCCACAGCTAGTGGTGCCAGTTAGTAATGCACGCTTTGCACTTAATGCAGCTAATGCACGTTGGGGGTCGTTGTACGATGCTTTATATGGAACCGATGTATTAAGCGAAGACGACGGCGCCGAAAAAGGCAGCCAATACAACCCTGTTCGTGGCTTTAAAGTAATGGCTTACGCAAGGCAGTTTTTAGACAAAGCATTACCGCTTGAAAATGGCTCGCATATTGAAAGTACTAACTATTCTATTGTTGACGGCGCCCTTGCTATTACCCTGCGCGACAGTTCGCACACCACACTTAAAAACCCTGAGCAACTGATTGGCTATCAAGGTGAAGCACAAAACCCGAGTGTTATTTTACTTAAAAACAATGGATTGCATATTGAGCTGCAAATAGACCATCACCACCCTATTGGTCAAGCTGATAAAGCAGGGTTAAAAGATGTGGTGCTAGAAGCCGCACTAACAACCATTATGGACTGTGAAGACTCGGTTGCCGCAGTGGATGCAGAAGATAAAGTACAAGTTTACAAAAACTGGCTTGGTTTAATGCAAGGCAACTTGGTTGAAACGTTTAGAAAAGGCGACAAAATGGTCGACCGCACGTTACAAGCTGACCGACAATATACAGGTCTTGATGGCCAAAAACTGACCCTCAAAGGGCGCAGTATGATGTTTGTGCGTAACGTGGGACATTTAATGACAAATCCAGCCATTACCGATGTAAGCGGCAATGATGTGTTTGAAGGCATTATGGATGCCATGTTCACCGCAACAGCTGCTTTGCACGATTTAAACACTAAAAACACGATTAAAAATTCAACCGCGCAAAGTATTAATATTGTAAAACCGAAAATGCATGGCCCTGATGAAGTCGCCTTTGCTAATACCTTGTTTGGTATGGTTGAAGAGGCGCTGAGCTTGCCTAAAAACACCCTAAAAATGGGTATTATGGACGAAGAGCGTCGTACATCTGCTAACTTAAAAGCCTGTATTCATGCTGCTAAAGAGCGTGTTGTGTTTATTAACACTGGCTTTTTAGACCGCACTGGCGATGAAATTCATACCTCAATGCAAGCGGGTGTTGTGCTGCCGAAAGCGGCTATTAAAGCACAGCCTTGGATCAGCGCTTACGAAGATCGCAACGTTGATATTGGCCTAGCCTGTGGCTTAAGCCATAAAGCGCAAATTGGTAAAGGTATGTGGGCAATGCCAGATAAAATGGCGATGATGATGGAGCAAAAAATAGCGCACCCTCAATCTGGCGCAAATACCGCTTGGGTGCCCTCCCCTACTGCCGCCACATTACACGCAATGCATTATCATGATGTTGATGTATTTAGCCTGCAGCAAAGCATTGCCACGCGTCAAATAGCAAGCCTAGAGAGCTTACTTACACCGCCGCTCATGCCAAACCCTGAAACGCTATCAAAAGAAGATATTCAAAGCGAGCTTGAAAACAACGCGCAAGGTATTTTAGGCTACGTAGTACGTTGGATTGACCAAGGAATAGGCTGCTCTAAAGTGCCTGACATTAATCATATTGGTTTAATGGAAGACAGAGCCACCTTACGTATTTCAAGCCAACATATCGCCAACTGGCTACATCATGGTGTATGTAGCAAAGAGCAAGTACAAAAAGTGATGGCAAAAATGGCTAAGGTTGTTGATGGCCAAAACGAGCATGACAGCCTTTACACGCCAATGGCAACTAATGAGCAGACATTAGCTAAAAGTATTGCGTATCAAGCTGCTTTAGCACTGGTATTTGAAGGGGTTAGCCAACCGAGCGGTTACACAGAGCCGCTACTACACAGCTACCGCTTGAAATATAAAGCACAGCACTAACTTAAAACTTAACCTAAAAATAAAAAAATCAGCTTTACTAGGGTCTGTTGACCTTTCAAGGTTAAATTTGCAGCAGTCTGTTTGGTATTTAGGCAAGGCAAAGCCTATGTGGTGTGGTTATTCCCCATAAATAGGCGATAACGCAGCATCAATGCCAAACAGGCGCTGCCCGAAGAGTTCTGCCTAAGGGCGATTTACTCTTTGTTGCCTACATGGATGTAGGTAAGGGGCGTGAGCAGGACGCGGAAGCTTTGCTCGGTTTTTACTTAGCCCACTAGGTTACAAACCTCGCGCCGCGATTAAACCGCCCCTAGTTTGAACAAATTTTAATCCGCAAAGGTCAACAGACCCTAAGCTAATTTTTTATAACGCTAGTGAATAATCACTATTCAAATCACTACGAATTAATTTTTAATGGTCGCGTTGTGATAAACATTTTGTACGTCATCGCAATCTTCAAGCATATTGATAAATTTATCAAAGTTGGCAATAACTTCTTCATCAGTGATTTCAACATGTACTTGTGGCACAAAGGTAATTTCATCAACTTCAAAGTTAATGCCTTCAAATGCCTCTTCCAGTGCCGTTTTAGCTTTAAAATACTCAGTATGCGGTGCAAACACCGATACCTTGCCATCTTCGGCTTCTACATCGGTTACATCAACGTCAGCCATCATGAGGGCTTCTAACACAACTTCGTCGTCATCGCCCGCAAATCCTAAAACAGCAAGGTGATCAAACATATGTGCAACACACCCAGGCGTACCTATTTTTGAATCTGTTTTAGTAAACGGTAAACGTACATCTTTAATTGTGCGGTTTGGGTTGTCGGTTAAACAGTCAACAATCACCATACAATTACCAGGGCCGTAACCCTCGTAACGGGCTGAAGAGTAATCTTCCCCTGCCCCACCGGCTGCTTTTTCAATTGCTTTTTCGATTACGTGCGCGGGAACTTGGTCTTTTTTTGCTTTTTCAATTAAGCGGCGCAATGTTTGATTTACATCGGGATCGGGTTCACCACTTTTGGCTGCAACGTAAATTTCTTTACCGTACTTCGAATTTACTTTAGTTTTTGCGTTGGCTGTTTTAGCCATCGAACTTTTGCGGACTTCAAATGCTCTGCCCATCTTGTGCCTCTATTGAATACATTTGGTTTGCGATATTTTACCAATTCAAACCGTATTGGGCTAGTGGTTCAACATGCTATGCTGTGCAAAAGCAGCTGGGTATTAATTTAAATAATACCCATTATGTTATTAAATAAATAAAACAAAGCTCAATTTAACATAACTCAACTTTTTCAGCGTAATTATCAATTAATGACACCAACTCATCAAATGCATGAATAACAAAATCGGCTTGTTCGGCATACCCGGGGGTCACATCAGGTGCATACAAACAGGCACGCATATTAGCATTGTGCGCCGCTTGTATGTCGTATAAATAATCACCAACATAAATCACATTATCAACCGGCATTTCCCATTGAGTTGCAACCGTTAATAAAGCGCTCGGATCGGGTTTTGCTGGTGCGTCTGTTCGGGTGAGTACTGTTTCTATTGGTAGCGGGTTATTCTGTAACTTTAATGTCGCCGCCTTATCAAAATTACGTGTAACAATGGCCATAGGTATGTTTTTAGCTTGTAGCGCTTTAACAGCCTCTACAACGCCAGGTAGAAGCTTAGCCGATTGTGCATCTAACAACTCATGCTGATGCACTATATTCATTGCTTCTTCACGCATATAGGGGGAAGGCAGTTGTTCTATGTAATCGAGTAAGTCTTGCTCTGCAGGGCAACCTACTTGGGCTTTTATCAATGAAAAGTTTAATTCTGAAGATACTAAAGTTCCGTCTAAATCAAAAATAACACCTTTGATTGCCTCAATTTGCGTTTTCATTTCATTCCTTGCGCTAAATAATTAGCTCAGTATGCTAGGTTTGGCTTAGGTTATCTAAACCTTTAATAAAAAGTATATCAATAAACATATAAAAAACAGCTCAGTCCATTGAAATTTAATTATAGCTCATTTGATAACGTAATAGTTTGGGTTTGTATAACTGGTATAGTAAAGACTTTACGATGCAATTAATTAACTCGATCAGCTATAAAGGAAAGTGCGCACCCTCTAAAGGTGCGCAATAATAGTGGTTATTTCGGCTCAAATTTCGCTTCAAGCCAGGTATCGTCTTGGCTAAAGTTTAAGGTTTTTATCTGTCCTCGCCCTTCAACATTCACCATATTCACTTGTGCAGGCCACAAATCACGCAGTGCACCATGACTCATTCTAATGCCCTCAATCTCATCGGGAATAGCAGCTTCTTGGTACACCCAAAAAAACTTACCATCCACTTGTGCACCTACATAATTAAGAGTGAGGGGCTCACCGCTCAAGGTTTGTAAGGCAACATGAGATTCAACATACTTGGCAAAGCGTTTTTGGTCACGCTTGTTACTCATAATATCCACTTTGCCTTGAAACAAGTTACCAACAGCATGCTCTGTGTCATGTAAATAAAAACGATGCATCAATTCAATATTGTGCGTACGCTGATTAAATAACACGGTTGTAACGGATGATTTTAATTGATGCGCCATACTTGGCGCAGCAATTAAAAAACAAACAATAATAAGCAAAAAACGCATTATTATTGATCCTCGTCGTTATTTTTTTCGTTTTTTGGCTCGTCTTTTTTCAGCTCTGTTTTGATATCTTGCATAATATCGCGGCTTACTTTTGCCTTACTCTTTTCACGTTTATACACTTCAATACGCGAAGGAATAATACGACGTGGGTAGTGGTTATTTTCTACATCAACATCCGCTGTTTCCCAGCCTGGATCAACCGTTACTGAGGTAAGCGGTTTGTTTTTGTCGGTAATAATCAGCTTTTGTACGTTTTTGTGATTACGACGCCAAATTTCTGCAGGAATATAACGTTCCTCTTTAGTGCCATCTTCATACGTTAGCTCTAAAAGAATTGGCATCACTAAGCCACCGAGGTTTGAAAACTCCATCACGTAGTAGTTTTTGTCTTCTTCTAGCGCGCGATCAAGTGTTTTACGCTCCCACGGCTTTAAGCCTTTTAAAAACTTATTGTACGTATTACGCTCTTTGTTTGTAACGGTAAAGCGATCGTTTTCGTCATAAAAGTCTGTCACATCTGGATTTTGTTCAACCCACGTTTTTTTACCTTCAGCGCGATTACGCTCAACAAATAATGAACTTGGCTTATCAGCTTCAATATCACGTAACCGTTTAAAGTCGATATCTGGATTTTTGGTGTCTAAACGTAATTGATATACTTTATCAAGCGAGATATCAACATGGTCTGTGGTGTAGAACCAACCACGCCAGAACCAATCTAAATCAACACCTGAGGCTTCTTCCATAGTACGGAAAAAATCAGCGGGAGTAGGGCGTTTATACTTCCAGCGCTGAGCGTACTCTTTAAAGGCAAAATCAAATAATTCACGCCCTAAAATCACTTCACGTAAAATATTTAATGCCGCAGCTGGTTTAGTGTAGGCGTTAGGGCCTAAACGTAGCACGCTGTCTGATTGCGTCATGATAGGCACTTGAGTCTCTGACTTCATGTAAGCAACAATGTCACGTGGTTCAACGCCCCATGGAATGGTTGGATCCCATTCACGCCCAGCCACACCATCTAAAAAGCTATTTAAACCTTCATCCATCCAAGTCCATTGGCGCTCATCTGAGTTTACAATCATTGGAAAGTAGATATGACCCACTTCATGAATAACAACACCAATTAAAAAGCGCTTTTCTGCTTGAGAGTAAGTGCGTGTACCATCGTCTTGTAAATCTGTACGTGGGCCATTAAAAGTGATCATTGGGTATTCCATACCCCCTACAGGGCCATTAACTGACTGCGCAGTTGGGTATGGGTAATCAAATGAATACTGTGAATACACTTCCATCGTGTGTACAACCGCTTCAGTTGAGTATTTCTTCCATAAGTCGCCACCTTCTTTAGGGAAGAACGACATCGCCATAACGAGTGGTTGTTCATCACCACCTTGCTGGTAACCTTTAGCATCCCACATAAATTTACGTGATGATGCCCAAGCAAAGTCACGAACATTTTCTGCTTTAAAATGCCATGTTTTTGTTTTGTCTGTACCGGCTTTTTCGTTTTCGAGCGCTTCTTCTTCGGTAACAACAAACACAGGGCGTTTTGCTGTTTCAGCTTCTTTTAAACGCTTGCGCTGAGTGCTGGTCAATACCGAGCTTGGGTTATCAAGCTTACCAGTTGCCGATACAATATGATCCGCAGGAACCGTAATTTCAACATCGTAGTCACCAAACTCTAAAGTGAACTCACCACTGCCTAAAAACGGTTTGTTTGTCCATGCTTCGTAATCGGTGTAAGCCGCTAAGCGAGGAAACCACTGTGCAACTAAGAAAATATCGTTACCGTCTTCTTCAAAATGCTCGTAACCTGCACGTGCGCCTACCGCGTCTTCTTCAACGAGGTTAAACGCAAAGTCCATACTAAACTCAACATCTTTACCGGGTTTAAGTGGGGTATTTAAATCAATGCGCATTAAGGTATCAACCACAGTCACGCGCAGCGCTTTACCATCTTCATCTTTAACATTGCTGATGGTGTAACCCAGTTCATTATCATCCATAAATTGCTGACGACGTAAATCACCTAAGCTTAACTTAGCTGGTTTTGCATCTGGTTCGTTTTGTAGGGTACTTTTAAATGTTTGCGTGGTTTCTGCAATTGAGTCATTTTTAAAAATATTTTGATCAAGCTGAAGCCATAAATACTTTAATGTATGCGGAGAGTTATTTTTATATTCAATTGTTTGACTCCCCGTTAAGCGACGCTTTTGCTCATCAAGCTTTACATCAATATCGTAATCAACGCGTTGTTGCCAATAATTTTCAGCAGGGGCACCAGCTGCACTGCGGTAAACGTTAGGCGTAGGTAAAGCTTCATCTAGTTGACGAAACTTATCAACATAGCTGCCTTTAGTTTGCTCAACAGATGAGGCAAGCACAGAGCTTGCCATTGCCAAAGGCAATACAAACGCGCTCAGTGTAAATAAATTTTTCTTCATTGTTAATCCTGATCGATTTTAGTAACGCTACTGTGACAAATTTACAGCTTAGCTTCAATAAAATAGCGATAAAACCCTGCTTTTATAGGGTGATATTCCCCACCTTTTTGTAAATACAATAAATAGCGTTTTATACAACAAAAAAGAACGGACATTTCGTCAGAAATTGAATAAAAAAACAAAGGCAATTAATACGCCAAACAAAACTGTAAAGGGGGTTTACAAAACACACTGGCTATCACTAAAAGTAGAGATAAAAGCAAAAAACACAGCTATTTTCATTAAAAAAAGCTAAATAACGCAGTTTTAGGTTGATCTTTACTATGGTTTGTAATTAGAATCGCCCACTTTTTTAATTTGAGAGTATTTTTTTAGCGTTTCTCTCAAATATTTTTTGTTCTAACTAGTCGTAACAAGTGTGGTGAGTTTATGGATTTTTATGTCCTAAAAAAGCAGCAAAAACTAATTGCAATACCAGCAGACGTGCAAAATTGTAAGCAGTATATAAACTCGGGTTATCTGTATATTGATAAAGTCGCTGCTTGTAATGAAACTAATGCACTGCAAGTATTACAAGCTAAAAAAGCCAAAGCATTAAAGTGGCCTTTAACAATCGCGCTCGCTGCTTTGCCCGTTATTTTTATAGCTTGGTATACTTTAACCTAAAGCGATACTTGCATCTTTAATTGCCTTGGGTATATTGGCGCTCTTATGGTTTTTTAAGAGCGCAAAATGAAAGTTCTTCACACTTCAGACTGGCACCTAGGTCAGCAATTTTATGAACATGATCGCCGTCATGAACACCATGCTTTTTTCTCTTGGCTGTTAACCACCCTCGTTAACCAACAAATCGATTTATTGCTTGTTGCAGGTGACATTTATCATACTGCCACACCGAGTGCTAACGCCGAAAACCAACTCTATCAATTTATAAAAAACGCCAAAGCCCAGTGCCCACAATTACACGTTGTTATTATTGCGGGTAATCATGACTCCGCTAATCGTATTTTGGCTGCACAGCCCTTATTAGCCCAGTTTGATACTCATGTGGTAGGGCGGTTTGATCCTGCTAAATCCAGTGACGTTGTAATAACGATTAATAACGATGATAAACGCGCTGTGGTACTCGCTATGCCTTTTTTACGCACCAGTCACATAAGCACGCTTAGCCAAACCGAAAATGGCCCCAGTTACGCACAGGGCGTTGCAAAAGCCTATGAACTTGCTCTTGAACATGCGCTAACACTTAACGTTGAAAATACGCCTTTAATTGTTATGGGTCATTTGCATGCAAAAGGCGGTAATATTTCCGGTGACTCTGAACGTAATTTGGTCATTGGCGGTGAAGAAGCTATTTCAGCGTCGGTATTTGGTAAGCAAGCCAATTACGTCGCACTAGGCCACTTACATAAAGCACAACTAGTAGCTAAAAATGAGCAAATACGTTACAGCGGCACGCCTATTCCAATGTCGTTTTCAGAAAGAAAGTATACCCATCAAGTAAATGTGGTTGAATTTAGCGAGCAAAAAAACCAACCGTTAAACACCACTGTAAACCCCCTTTACATTCCGCGCTTAGCTGAAGTAATTGTACTTCCTGAAGGAGAATGTGTGCCTTTAGCGCAGCTGTGTGAGCAAATAAAAGCACTCGATACAGAGCAATACGACATTGCTCCTTACTTGCGAGTAAAACTTAAATCAAGTGATATCGATACCACCTTTCGAGAACAAATCGAGCAAGCACTTAAAGGAAAACAGGTTAATTTTTGTGGCATAGAGCGAGTTCGTGACCAGCAAATGAGTAATTCCTCAGAAACGGTATTTGAAGATTTAAGTTTTGTGGAAATGCTCAACCCAATTAGCTTACTCGAACAAGCATTTAATAATGATAAAGATATGGCCGCAGCGACCGTGCCCAATGAATTAAAAGCACTGTTAACCGACGTAATTGAAGAACTTGAACAGGAGCAACTGCTATGAAAATAACGGCTGTTCGTATTCATAATTTAGCCTCTATTGCCGATGCCGAAATCGACTTTTTAGCCTCACCACTCAAAGACGCAGGCCTCTTTGCCATTACAGGTGACACCGGCGCAGGAAAAAGCACCGTACTCGATGCTATCTGCTTAGCACTTTATACTAAAACTGCGCGTTTGAAAGGCGATAAAGGTAACCTAATTGATTTTAATGGCGATAACATTAAGCTTAACGATGCCCGCAATTTATTGCGCCGTGGCAAATGGGAAGGGTACGCCGAAGTAGATTTTAGTGGCCAAGACCAACAGCTTTACAGAGCTCGTTATAGTATTCAACGTACACATAAAAAAGTAACCGGCAAACTTAAAGTGGCCGAACATACTTTACATAGCCTACCCGATGAAACCTTAATTGCTGACAAAAGTGGCACCTTAAAAGCCATAGAAAATAAAATAGGTTTAACCTTTGAGCAATTCTCGCGTGCGGTGTTACTAGCACAACATGAGTTTGCCGCCTTTTTAAAAGCCACTGGCGATGAGCGCGCGCAGCTTTTAGAGTGCTTGACTGGCACCGATAAATTTAGTCGAATCGGGCAGCGTATATTTGAGCGCAACAAAGCTATTAAAGATAAATTTGAATTACTAACGGCAAGTTTAGCCAGTTATACGTTATTGTCTGACGATGAGCTGAGTGAAAAACAACAAACGCTGGCTGATTTAAAACAACAAATTGAACACACTAAAACAACTTTAGCAACGACAGAGCAAGGCGTTAATTGGTATAAGCAAGCACATAGCTTGGAGCTGGCATTAAAAAATGCTCAGCAAAACGAGCAACAAGCACATGCCGCACTTAATGCTGTTAAAGCGCAAACTGAGCAAGCAAAACAAGCGCAAAGTGCGCTTGAAATTAAAGATAATCGCCAGCGCTGTGAAAGCTTAACAGCGCAAAATAGCCAGTTAAATACACAAATAAAACAATTAAACGAGCTTGATCACAACGCGCTGATCACCGAGCAAGCAAGTAACGTTAAAAAACAGCAAAACGAATTAGATACAGCAAAACAACAAAAGCTAACGGCAGAGCCTCTGATTGCAAAAGCACGAGAGCTCGACAGCCAATTAGCAATATATAACCAAACTATAAAAAGTCTGACTCAACAAAGTGCCAAAGAGCAGCAACAATTAAGTGATTTACAACAGCAGCTACAACAAAACAAAATAAGTGCAGAGCAAGCCACAACGCAAATCACAGGGCATCAGCACTGGTTGAACGAGCAGAGTCAATTAAAGCCATTGGCAACTGATTGGAACTATTTTCATCATAGTTTTAAGCAGTTTTTTAATACTCAGACACAACTAAAAACAACCCAGCAGCAAGCTCAGGCTCACGCAGAGCAACAAACAATACTCACAGCAAAACTTAGCGAGCAAAATAAACAACTCGAACAAGCAGAGCAAACGCTTGCAACGCAGCAGCAAAGCCTAAATAAGCTAAACCAGCAGCACGCTCAATTTAATATTGAACAATGCGACAATAAGCTTAAAAACATTGATTATTTAAAAGATCAGCGCACACGCTATAAGCAGTTTAACCAAGAGTTAAAACTCACGGTGCAACAGCAACGTGATGTGGCAGAAAAGCTCAGCCACAGTGAACACACTAAAACCACGCTGCTTACGCAATTAACCAGCAAAGAGCAGGCACTTAAACACGCAGAGCAAGCGCTTAATCAAGCGAGGCTTCGGGCCAGTGAGCATGTTGAGCATTTACGCGCACAACTGGTTCCAAATGAGTCATGTGCCGTTTGTGGGGCTACAGAGCACCCGTTCGCGAGCAATCAAAGCCAACCTTTTACAAACCTAATAACCGACTTTGAAAATGCATATAATAGCAAAAAACAGCAACACCAAGATGCTCAAACACAGCTTCATCAGCACCAAACACAACACGCGGTTTTGGTGGCAGAGCATGCTCAGTACAGCCAAGCCATTAGTGACGCACAAGCCAAAATGCTGGAAATTAAAAATACCATGCAAGCGGCTAAAACCGAGATTAATGAGTTAACAGTTGAGCAGCTTGATGAAACTTATAAGCAATTAAGTGAACAAAAAACACAGTATTTTTCGGCGCAAAAACAGCTCAGTAATTTGCAAGAAACTGTTAACCAGCTGCAAAGCACAGTTAAAAAAGAACAAGCGACACAGCAACAATTAAACACACAGCATGTTGAGCTGAGCAATCAGCAATCTCAGCTTAATAACAAATGCGATGAACTAGCAACTCAAAACGAAGCGCTTATAAAAGAGCTCAATTTACATTTTGAACACAGTGATTTTTGGCACGCATTGCAAGCAGGCTCGTTACCGCTTAGCGATTTAGCTCAGCAGGTAGAACAATATCAGCAAATCCAAGCACAGCTTGAACAAAGTCAAAAACAATTCGACAGCGCCAATGTACAGTTACAACAACTAACACCGCTTATAACCAAAGCAGAGCAGCGAGTTAATACGCTCAATGAAGAATTAACTCAAACACAGCAACAGCACAATAATACGCAGCAACAGCGCTTAGCCTTATTTGATAACCAAACTATTAGCGCCGATGACTACCAAGCTAAACTGTCAGCACAGCTAGAGCACTGCCAAAACCAATTAAGTGCCAGCCAACAAGCACACGACAGTGTCGTAAAACAGCGCGATGAACACGCCATCACGCTTAAAAACCTTGAGCATCGTCTGGCAGATAACCACCAAGAGTTAGTGATGCTTGAAACGCGTTACAACGACTGGTTTAAAGAATTTAACATCCTTCATGGCGATATCAGTCATGAGCAAGTCACATTTTTACTAACTATCAGCAACGACGATATTAAAACTCAGTTAAAACAAGGCGAGCAACTATCGCAAGCAGTCGTTGATGCCAGTGCCGCGTTAAAGCAACAGCAACAAGCTAATGAACAGCATCAACAAAATAATCAGCCAACGCAAAGCGAAGCACAGCTAATTGAGCAACAAAACCACTTAAATACCCAGCAAACACAATTGCAAAATAGCTTACTCACCATCAACACCGCGATTGAGCAGCACAACCAAAATGCAAAAGCGCTTGAGGGCAAACAAGCTGAACTGAGCCAGCTCAAGCAACAGGTTGACCAATGGCATTTACTTAATAAAGTACTAGGTGATGCCACAGGTAAAACAATGCGTAATTTAGCGCAAACACAAACACTCAAAATATTGCTGCATTATGCTAATAGCCATTTAAAAACCCTTAACAAGCGTTATGAGCTCACTGCAATTGCTGAGTCACTTGATATAGCCATTATCGACCGCGATATGGCCGATGAACAACGATCGGTCAATACACTATCTGGCGGTGAATCGTTTTTAGTGTCGTTGGCATTAGCACTGGGACTTGCCTCACTATCTTCGAACAAAGTGCAAATTAACTCGTTATTTGTTGACGAGGGCTTTGGAACACTAGATAGTGAAACACTCAGTATTGCCATGGACGCGCTAGATTCATTGCAAGCGCAAGGTAGAAAGGTCGGTGTAATTTCACATGTAAGTGAAATGAGCGAACGCGTTGCTACGCAAATTCATGTCGCTAAAAAACCGGGTGGATACTCCACCATAAACGTAATTTAAGGAGACAGCATGCCCACTTTCAAAGGCGAAGAAGCACAAGAATATGATAACCGCATTACCCGTTTAGTCCCAGGCTATGAGCTACTTCATCAACTAACCAATGCACAACTGCAAACCACGTTAAGCGACGATGCACACATTTTAGTGATTGGTGCCGGCACAGGTAAGGAAGTATTAGCATTAGCACAAATAAATCCTAAATGGCAGTTTACTGCCCAAGACACCTCCAGTGATATGCTCGATATTGCAAAACAGCGCTTTGCAGAGCAAGGTATTGATAGCCGTGTCACTATTGAATGTAGCCCAGTTGCTGAAGTAAAAGCGAAAGCAGACGCCGTATTATGTTTACTGGTGATGCATTTTGTAGAAGATAACGGCGACAAAAAACAAATTCTTAAAAGCATTAAAACTAACCTTAAAAAAGGAGCGAATCTTTACATTGCTGATTTAATGCGCCCAGAAACAACATTTGAACGTGAGTCACAATTAAACACCTGTGCTCAATTAGGCTTAACTGAAGCTGGCAAAACTCAAATGGGACATAACCTCGAAAGAGAGTTTTACCCCCTAGATCGTATGCGCTTTAGTGAACTACTGAATGAATGTGGATTTGGTATTCCAAAGCTTTATTTTAAAGCACTTGGCTTTAGCGGTTACGTTGTATAAATTTTTGTCAAAAAAAAAGCTAATATCATAATGATATTAGCTTTATTGCTTAACACGAGTTTAAGCGGGGTGAGTGCGCTTTAAAGCCCACTCCCTCTGTAATTAGATGCAAACGATGTTTTCAGCTTGCGGGCCTTTTTGACCTTGAGTAACAGTAAACTGTACACGTTGGCCTTCAGCTAATGTTTTAAAACCGTCGCCAGAGATAGCACTGAAATGTGCGAAAACGTCTGCGCCAGATTCTTGCTCGATAAAACCAAAACCTTTTGCTTCGTTAAACCATTTTACTGAACCAGTAGTTGTATTAGACATAATATGTATCCTAAAAATTAATTAAAGTGTGCCTGAAAAGAGGCGATTGAGCCGAAAAAATAGTTAACTTGAGGATATCGCGTAGGATTATTACTAAAACAACTCGGTACTAACAAATAAAACAAAACTTCTTTCAAACTTATAAATATTGATGGGTTAACACTAACCCATCAATTAAAACTATTTAGATGCAAACGATGTTTTCAGCTTGCGGGCCTTTTTGACCTTGCGTTACAGTAAACTGTACTTTTTGGCCTTCGGCTAATGTTTTGAAACCGTCGCCAGAGATAGCACTGAAATGTGCGAAAACGTCTGCGCCAGATTCTTGCTCAATAAAACCAAAACCTTTTGCTTCATTGAAAAATTTTACTGTACCAGTAGTTGTATTAGACATAATAATATCCTAAAAAAATAATAAAAAATTTGCCTTAAAATAGGCGTTTAACAGGAAGAAAACAAACATTTAACTTGAGGATATCGCGAAGGATTATTACTAATAACAACGAGGTACTTACAAATAAACAGGGCTTTCTATCAACCCGATGGCAAGCAGAATAACAGCAATACACTTTATAACAAGCTTTATTTACACTTTATTTTTACCTATTTAGGCAAAGCCCGCTGCCATAGGCTTTGCAGCGTCATCGCCTTAACTTTTTAAAGTTCGTGTAAAACATAACCTGTTAAAAGTGCAAGTTACGCGCTCTTACAATATCTTTCATCACAATGGTTGAGGTTAAACGTTGTACACCCGGTAAGGCTGATAGCTTGTCATCGTAGAGTTGCTGAAACGCGGCTAAATCTTTAGTAACGACGTGTAATAAGTAATCAGGGGTGCCAAATAAGCGTTGTGCATTGGTGATCTGAGGAATAGCATCCACTGCTTGCTCTAATTTGCTTAACGACGCTTTATCACCTTCTTTAATAGTAATAAATACTAACGCAGAAAAGTTTAAACCCACTTTTTCAGGTGATATTTCAGTTCTGTAGCCAACAATTGCTTTGCTTTTCTCAAGCTCTTTTACACGACGATGACAAGGTGACACGCTTAACCCAACACGATCAGCCAATTCAGAGAGGGTGAGCCTGCCATCGACTTGCAACTCAGCAAGAATTTTCCTATCTATGGTATCCATAGTTGATTATTTCCTAAAATGAACGCTTATATCAGTAAAATACAGCAACTTTTACTCATCAGAAAGAAATAAAATAGCAGCTCACTTATTTTGGGTTTTAGCGCATGGATACGTATGGATATTAATATTATTTTTTCTTTTTGGCTGATATCAATCTTGTTTGTACTTACCCCCGGTGCCGATTGGGCTTATACAATCAGTGCAGGTATAGCGGGTGATAAAATCATTCCTGCAGTAGCGGGGTTAATACTTGGGCATTTAATGGCCAGTTTAATAGTGGTGGTAGGTTTAGGCGCGTTATTAGCATCGCATGCCATGTTTATAAAGCTGTTAACCTTATTTGGTGCTTTGTATATCATTTGGATTGCCGTATCACTGTACCGATTTCCTCCAATGCCTGCAGCCTATAACGATGGCCAAGAACACACCTCAGACACGCCTCTAAAGTGGATGAGAAAGGGCTTTATAATTAGTGGCTTGAATCCCAAAGTGATGCTGTTATTTTTAGCCTTATTGCCGCAGTTTGTTTTACCAACACTGTCATTTTCTATTACTGAACAATTGCTGGTACTTAGCATTATTCATTTAGTTGGCTGTGCGCTGGTATATTGGTTAATAGGGGTAAGTGCCAGAAAAATCCTCAGCAATAATCCGGCGCTCTCACTAAAATTTGGCCGTGTATCGGCCTGCATCCTATTTATTTTGGGCTCGCTCATGCTAGTTGATAGCGCTAACACACTGAGCGTAACACTTACCTAAAAAACGAAAGTGGCTTAGATTATTCGCAACTGAGCCACTAATTCACTCAAACGGGCAATTTTAATATTACTCAGCTGCCTATAATCAAAATAGGGGCATACAATAATATTCTGGCTTTTATCTATAGCAAACTCATCATCAAGCCAATCAAGTTGGGCGTTTAACTTACCTTGTTGTATCAAGTTTTTAGCGTGAGTTCTTCCTGCTATAATGTGCAATTGATTTTTATGCTCAGTAAGCACCGGCGCACTAAAGAGTAATGCAGTCCCGCTATGCTGCTGTAACAACAGCTCATCTCGATATGCTTGCCAACTCACTGCTTGTTTAGCAAATGAGTAATACTCGCTTGGCAGCGCAAATAACACTTTGGCGTACACATTAAAAACTTTTCGCCAGCCATTGCCACAGTGCTGGTTTATGCTATTTATTTGCCCACTAACTACAGGCTCTAGCTGCGCAAGTGTTTCAAAGTAAGGCATAAGGGGCGCTTTTGCTACATACACAGCAATACTGAATGAGTCATCACCTAACCCTATTAACTGGCTGCTCACTTTAACTGCTCTTATTTTGCGCTAAAATACGATCAAGATTGTTAGCAAAGTTTTGTCTGTCACTTTGGCTTAATGGAGGCGGCCCACCACTCATTTCTACACCACTTGAGCGCATAGTATCCATAAAATCGCGTACATTTAGTAATGAACGAATGTTTTCAGTGGTGTAAAGCTCACCGCGCGGATTAAGTGCTTGGCCGCCATTATCAATCACTTCACTTGCCAGCGGAATATCTCCTGTGATCACTAAATCGCCTTTTTCTATTCGTTTTACTATTTCATCATCAGCCACATCAAAGCCCGATGACACTTGTAGTCGGCTAATAAATTTTGACGGTGGGATTCGCATGGCATGATTTGCAACCAGTATAGTTTCTGTTTGCGTACGCTCTGCGGCTCTAAATAAAATTTCTTTTATTACCACCGGACAAGCGTCAGCATCAACCCAAATTTTCATGCTAAGTTCTTTAAATTGCTTTAGTATTAAGACGATCCTATAGCAATTTCTAAAGAAAAGGAAACAACATGAAACTCGCTTTTAAAACCGCATTATTTATTACCACCGTGTTTTTACTCAGTGCCTGTACCAGCGCCCCCGAAGGAATAACCCCTGTTAAAAACTTTGATTTAGAGAAATACCAAGGCAAGTGGTATGAAATAGCACGATTAGACCACTCTTTTGAACAAGGAATGGAGCAAGTAACAGCCACTTATTCAATTAACGATGATGGAACGGTAAAGGTATTAAACAAAGGGTTTATTAGTAAAGAACAAAAATGGGACGAAGCTGAAGGCTTAGCTAAATTTGTAGAAAACGCCGATACAGGGCATTTTAAAGTGTCATTTTTTGGCCCGTTTTATGGTGCCTATATTATTTTTGAGCTCGACCAACCTGATTATCAATATGCCTTTATTACCAGTTATAGCAAAGATTACTTATGGTTTTTATCGAGAACACCTACAGTGAGTAAAGAGCTCAAGCAGCACTTTTTAAGCCAAGTAAAAGCGCTTGGTTTTGCAACAGATGAGATTATTTGGGTAAATCAAAAATCGCTGTAAAGGGGGTTTACATGCCCCTAGGTTGTAATAAAACGTTCACCTTACTGTAAGGTAAACTAAATAAAGAGGGGCTATATTAGCTCTACTTGCAAAAGGAAAGGCAAGTACAAGACATAATGACAATCCCCCTTTTTTATTGGCAAGCCTGATGGCTTGCCATTTTTTTACCTCAATTTAGCCTATTCTTTGGGATCAGGTTTTTACTAACTAAAGCCCATTTAAACCAAAAAATAACGTACTCGTGGCCAATATCAATAATACAAGCAAGTTAAAAAGCTTAGTTAAATTGACTAAAAAACTATAAAAAATCATTATAATTAAAGCACTTAACGACATAAACCCACAAAACTGTAGAGCGCCATAGCCGTGTAATTCGCTAACGCAAAGCAGCAAACTTAGTAAAATACTGATCCAAGCAACACTCAATAAAATTAAACGCTGCTGATCAGTCGGGCGCTTGTTAAAAACATCCTTAAAATGATTAAACTTAGCCAGTGCAAAGCAGTTAAAAGCCACCAAACATAAACTAAAAGGGAGCAATGCCATCATACTTTTTGCTCCTGAGTGTTTATCGGACTAGGTTTTTTAGCTTGCAGTGCAGTACGTAATTTTTCGGTTTGTAACAAAAACAGCAAACCAAACAGTAAAAAGAGACTATCAAACATAAATAAAGCCCACTGTTCATTACGTAAATAACTGATTATATTCCCTTGTGTTGTTAGCGCATTAACCACTGGCACACTAAAACAAGCAATGCTATTTATGGCAGCCATAACACACCACTGCAACTTGTCACGCTTTACAAAAGCGATAATAAGTACACACAGCCAAGTTAAAAAGAAGGCAAGTATCTCTTTATCCGCGCGCTCCATTGCGCGTGTGCTGATTAATCGGTTTGCTAAAAAGAACGCAGACGTTGCCAAGGGCAATCCCATTAAAGTTCCTAAATTAAGCGCTTCGACGAGTTTTAAACCCCATGATGGCCGGGCATTTTTTTTCATTCGCTCCCGAATGCGCTTTGCCCACATAATACAGCCCGTGGCTATCATTATGCAGCCAGCAATGCCGCCTAAAAAGTATAAAACACGTAATAATGGCTCTGCTAAACGCCCAGTGTGCATTGAATTTAGTGACTCATACAGCGCTTTACTGCCGGTAAGTTCATCATCAGTTTGAGCAACAAGCTCACCACTCGCTCCACTAAATATCAAACGCGGTGCTTGATCCCTTAATGTTTTTCCAGGACTGACCAAAACCATGATAGTCGCAGCGGCCTTATTCGGCTTATTTATAATCACCCGAGTTATATCAGCCTCTGGCCACTTAGTATAAACCTGATCCAAAACAGTATTGATAGGCACTAACGGCGCAGTGCCTTGCAACGACTCTGTTGCAGGACTACTTGGCGAAACATCATTAAAAAAGCCTCGTATTCCATCCTCATAAACGGTTTGCGCGGGGTAGGGGAAAATCATAAATATCAGGGTAATAATGCCCGTATAAGTAATCATTAAATGAAACGGTAAGGCAAATACCGAACTTAAATTATGCACATCTAACCAGCTACGGCTGCCTTTATTAGCTCTAAAAACAAACATATCTTTAAAAATACGTTTGTGAATAACGACGCCAGATATCAACGCAATGAGCATAAATAAACTAGCAAAACAGACAATCCAACGCGCCGTTTTTACATCGATATAATGCAAATCAAAATGCAGGCGATAAAAGAAATTCCCCCCTCGAGTATCTACAAAGGGTGCTAAAGGCTGCATATTATTTGGATCTAAACGGGTATTTTCAAACTGCGCTCTGCGTTGTCCAGGCTCTTTTGGTTTTGCATAACCATACGTTAAATAAGGTATACGCTCCTCAGGAAGCGTTATACGCCAATTAGGCGCATTAGGTGCTTGCGCATTTAAATACTCAACACCCGACACGATTTGTTGTTTTTGCGCGCCAATACGAACTGCCTGCTGCTCAATATTATGGACACTTGGCTGATTCCATAAGCTCACTTCATCTCTAAAAAAGCTAATAGTGCCTGCAAAAAATATTAAATACAGTAACCAACACACGAGCAAACCCACCCATGTATGTAACCACGTCATTGAACGAAAAAAACTCCCTTTCATAACCATCCCTTCAATAGCGATAACAAGACAAGTTGCGCTGCAATACTTAGTAAAATACTGATCCAAACAGTTTTTAATGAATGAATATAAAAGCTATAAATAAACACCAGGGCATAAATTAAAATACTCGCAGACACACTAAGCAAAACCGCGTCAACTTTAGGCACAGGCACTACTGCACTTAATAGCGACACACTAACGGCTGTAAAAAAATACCCGCCAACAATAGCAATAAAAAAACGCGATAAAACCGCTAATTCATAGCTAAAGCGTTGCATAAATTGCCATAACATAGAAAAAACGGGTTTGGGAAAGTCTAAAAGACGGTTGGAGGCCTGCATAAACTGCAAATTCCTTTTAAACATAGCTAAAAAAAGATGGCGATATTATAACGCCAACAAATACAAAAGATAGTAATTCTTATTTGTATTTAAATGCAGTGATAGGCATTTAATTGAGTTAGTTAAATAGTGATCTATATAAAGATTAAAAGTCAGCTATAAAATAACCTATCTAAGTGAATGCTTACTCTGGATGCATTGCTGTTACCGGCTAAATACATAAAGACACAGTAAACACACGTCCGTGTATGAAATTAAAAGTTAAATAAAGCACTCTATTTAATAAGTTTTTCCATAGCCTTAACAGGTAATTTTGATATAAGAAGCTAATAATTAGAGACCTTTTAAGCTATAAATTTCTCTCAAATAACACTGGATCAGTATTTTACCAACAAGGCATAAAATACCGCTGGCATAAACCGATTTTTTACTAACTTATTACCAAAGAAAGCTAAAAAACAACCAAAACGATGAAAAAACAGGCTTGAAAAATTAAATTTTATACTTTTAAACCGACATGTTAGTAAAAATCTGATCTTTGATAAATGCAGTTTAATCCGTAATGATTTTAATTGGGAAGGTAACAATAGAGATACAACGCGTAAATTATGCTCAAAAAATAAACATTTCGCATAGATGTTGCAGTCACTTTATTTCACCGCTTAAGCACAGAGCGACTGCCATAAAAAACTACAAAGTGGATATGAAAGATTAAAAATAGTTTATAAACATTCATATAGGCTCAACATCAATTAAGTCGCTTTGACTATGCCTTAAAATAACTCCCTCTAGCGTTAAGAAATAATTAACATCGGTGCTATTTTTCTTGTTGCATTTTGCTGGTCAAAATTAATAACTTCATACTAATTATCTCTTTTAAAAAGCCTTAATGTTAACAAAAGATTTCATTTTGATAACAATTGTGTTTAAATCCGAAACAATGGACTGAGATAACCCTCAAAACTAATTTGCACGGAAGTAAAAAAATAATAATTTTTAAAAATGGAAAAACTATGAATAAAAAAATCTTTGCTGCTTCCGCTTTGCTAGCAATTTCATCAACTTCTTTACTTGCATCTAACCAAACATTTCAAGCAAGTGTAAATGGTTGGACTGAGCCTACTTTTGCAGAAGATAGCCCACTGCACTTTGGTAAAATTCGCTTATCTACAAGCTCAACCTGTACGATGGATAATGCAGGCGCTGTATCGGGTGACTGTGATGCGTCAGATGCAAACATTCAATTAGGTGGAATTACTGTATCTGGTTTAGCGCCAAATTCAGCAATGAATATTACTGTATCTGGAAGCACAGGCACTAACTTAACTTTTGTTCCAGTAACAACGGCTACAGATGGCACAACCAGTGTAACAACTGCTGACAATGTTGCGTCTGCTTTCACTACTGATGCAAGTGCAACCGATATTACTGTTAGTGTATATGGTGATATGACAGTTGATTCTACACTGACAGCGGGCGCTGCTTACACTGTAGATTACACTGTAGATGTGTCTTTCCAATAAGACTATGAAAGCTGAGGCTAACTTACTAAGTTAGCCTCAGTTTATTTTTTTGCGCAATTGCGCATTAAAAATAAAATGTGTGGAGCAACGCGCTCCACTTTTTATTATCATGTTGTTGAGTTGTCCCATGATTCTTAAACTTTTTTGTTGGGCCGCCCTTTGCCTAACTCTTTTACTACCTGAAATTTGTAGTGCCAACCTTGCGTTGTCTGAATACCGTTTATACTTTGATGGACGTACTAAAAATAATTCACTACTTATCAGAAATACCTCTAATAAAAATCTCGATTTTAAACTTGTTGTTACCCATAAAGATATGACCGAAGAAGGAGCACTTATAGATGTTACTCCGCAACAAGTTGAAGGACGCTCTGCCAAAAACATGCTACGGTTTTCTCCACGTCGCGGCACTATTGCCCCAAAAGGGATGCAAGCTATCAGAATGACCGTTCGCAAAAAAGCTGAGCTTGCTGTAGGCGAATACAGGGCGGTGCTTAAAATCATAGCCTCTGAGTCACAAAACCCCGACATTGATGGAATAAGCATTAGACCTAAAGTTGCTTACAGCGTGCCTGTTATTGTTCGTCATGGCCAATTAGAGGCTGACTCAGAATTAATAAACCCGCAATTAATTACTCAAAATGGGCGTCCGACTCTAACATTTTGGCAAACACTCACAGGGAATCGCTCTGTGTATGGAAACTTTGAATTAGTCGATGAGAATAATGTAATGATTGGTGAAATAGCCAATGTGGCCGTTTATACCCCTTTATCACGTCGCAAGGTATACATCACTTTACAAGCCCCTGTGACAGGGCCTGTGACACTCAATTACAAAGAAAACGAGCTTTACGGCGGTAAAATCGAGTTAGCGATCCCTATTAATATCAAATAACAAATGCTACACATTAATGCCTTATACTATGGTATAACAGCTCGCTTGTTACTTTGTACATTACTATTAATTGTACCCAAAGCAATCATCGCAAAGCAGTTACCGACTCTTTATCAATGGCCTATTGATGAGGAGTCTTTTGTGATTATAAATGTAAGAGTTAATGGCCGTTCTGTTGTCTCCGACTTAGAAGCTTACTACTCAAAATCAAATAAGTTGCTACTTCCCATAAGCGGCCTGAAATCGACCATGGGAATTAGCTTAAACGTGTCACAAAATACACTGTCTGCTAACGTTGACTCAAGTGAGCAGGTGCTGAATGCTGAGCTTTCCTCAACTTTAGCCCCCTCAGAAAATGTTTCATTGTGGGCTGTCGATGACTACGACCACTATGTTGATTTATCTGTTATAAATACACTTTTAAATACCGACTCGCGCTTTGATTACTCACTGATGCAGGTTTCATTTTCTAGTAACTTGCTTACTTATAATAACAACCAAGTAACGAGTGGTATTACAAAAAAAATTAAGTCCAAAGCACTGCAATACGACCACTTTATAGACGACCAATACCAAGCGCTAACCTACCCCGTGTCTGAATATTCGCTATCAGCAAGCTATAAATCGTCTAATAATCGTTATAAGGGACTACTCAGGCTTAATAGCTACTTTGACTTATTTCATCATCGAGCTGAACTACGATTCAACAAAAACGAAAACACCGCTAATACCTTTTTAAAAATAACTAAAGACTTTAACTTAAGTGAACAAGATCACTCACTGGCACGCATTCACTACCAATTGGGAGATATTCAATCCCAGTCAGATCAGCTTATTACTAGCTCAAACCAAGGCCGGGGATTTTATATTTCAAATGCTAACCCGCATTCGGCACAAAATTTTTCAACTATCACCATTGAAGAACCGGCACTACCTGGCTGGCAAGCAGAGCTGCATCGAAATGGCCAATTTATTGCCACGACTCAAGCTAACGACGAAAATTTGGTTCGATTTACCGATGTTGAAACTTTTTACGGCAACAATATCTTTGAAATTAAACTTTTTGGCTCACAGGGTGAGCAAATTACACGCACTCAAAAATATACAATAGGGCAAGACGCACTATCGCCCGGAAAAATAAGCTATCAGGTGGAGTTTTTAGAAACAGATAAAAGCTTTTTTAATCAATCCAGTAACTCCTCAACGGCGATGAGTAATGCCTTTAAAAGTAATCTCTCTTATGGCATTAGTGAGTTTATTACTTATGACGCTCAAATTACTCATTTGCAAACTGAACAAAATAACAGCAGCTATCTATCATCTGGGCTAAACACACTTACAGATCACGGCAGTTACCGTTTTTTAGCCACAAAACAACTCGATGCTGGCTATGCTTATTTTGCCGGTTTTAGAGGCCTACTTTCTAATAAACTTTATAACGATATTAATGTTAATGTTGAATACAGTGCCCTTAATAACTTTTCTAGCGCTTTATTTGTAGCAAAAGAGAACTCACTCAAAAATAGGCTGTCACTGAGCCTCAATGGCCGCACTGATTTTTTTAACTCCCTTAACTGGAATATGAGGTGGAACAATGAAGTACGTAAAAATACTAACACTAAAAATCGGTTCTCATTAGGCATCAATAAAAGTTATGTCGCAGGAACATGGTCAAGCCAACTATTTTATGATGACGATACAAATAACCTGATAAACCGGCTTTATTCTTCAATAGATATTGCCTCTTGGAAATGGACCAACACCTTAGATTGGCAGGCTAATAATGGCGCAGAACTCACTCGTTTGAGAAGTAGTTTACGCTGGCCACAAACACAAAGCACCTTTAATCAAACCCAGCTGACGTATCAGTCTAACTCTGCGGCAAGTACGCTTTTAAATCATCAATATACTTACCGCCAT
The DNA here is from genome assembly GCF_900116475.1 of Pseudoalteromonas sp. DSM 26666. Taxonomy (NCBI): domain Bacteria; kingdom Pseudomonadati; phylum Pseudomonadota; class Gammaproteobacteria; order Alteromonadales; family Pseudoalteromonadaceae; genus Pseudoalteromonas; species Pseudoalteromonas sp. DSM 26666. The sequence continues at coordinate 54,955 of NZ_FPAR01000012.1, forward strand.
GAGATATTTAATATACAAGTATCAGGGCAAGTTGATAATCAAGGAGATTGGCGCTTATCTTTAGGCTTAAATGGCACATTTAGTTTTGATCATTTAGAAGCAGACTTTAACTTTGACACTCCTCGCTCATTAAATTCCGGGCAAATAGAAGTTAGTTCGTTCATAGATTGGAATGAAAATGAAATCTTTGACCAAGGCGATGAGCCAATTCAAGACGTTAATTTTACTGGCAACTACCTATGGCGAGATAAATACACCAATAATGACGGAAAGGTCTTGCTACCAAGCAGTTACGGTGGCCAGGTTTTAGATGTTAATTTACGCTCGTTGTCTAATCCTTACTTGCAGCCCTCTTTAGGGAAAATTAAAACATTGGCTCATAGAGGCGGACAAACCAAAGTAAATATTCCTTTAGTGGTCTACAACGAGGTTGAGGGGACTATTTATCTATCGAGCAATGAAAAGAGTAAACCTATCGCAGGACTCACGGTTGTACTTAAAGAAAAAGACGGCGAAAAGCATTATTCAACGGTCACTGAATATGATGGTTATTATTATTTCCCCAATGTTTCTCAAGGAAATTATATGCTTGAAATAGAAAAAAATGAGCAACTCTCAGAAAACATAACTATAAAAAATCTTCCTGAGCAGGTCATCACTGAAAAAAGCGGCGATACCATAATATTGCAAGATATTATTGTATACACAAATAACGCTGATACCTTAACTGAACAAGCTACAATAGCGGCTGAATCAAACCAACAAACACCTTATTTTGTGCAATTAGGCGTATTCAAAAAGTTTCAATCGGCACTTACTGTTGCGAATGAAATTGATAAAGCAGCCTATGCTTTGCAGTTATATAAGCATGAACGTCGTGATAGCTATTACCTCGTTGCAGGCCCATATAACAATGCAGCTAAAGCACAACAAACCATTAATGATGTTTATTCAATACCAGCGCTTCATGATAGCTTTATGGTTGATGCAAGGCGATATGCCTCACCACAGTGGCGAAAAATAGGGGAGTGGAGCGATATGCAAACCAAAAATACTGAGACTTATTTTTGCCAGTATGGTGCATATACCTCTAATAAATCCGTTAACAAAAAACTGCTAAGGGAAAACCCATCACTGTTCATAGCAGAACGAGCAATAAAAGGTAAAGCCCACTATTTGATGCTGTCAGGACCTCATAATGCAAAGCAAACAGCTTGTGATACGCAAGTGATTAAACAAATAAAAGGGCTCACCACCGCGATAAAGAAACCTTGGCACAGCATTTTTACTATAAATCAGTAGTAAAGTACTGCGCCTGTGTTTTGCCATCACTGTTTAAATGCGACTCACATTTTATTTCACAACGCGCTCCCGCAGATTCAGCAACCCAAATCGATTGCGCGCTCTTTTTGATATAACACGCAGAATACAGAGCATCTTCTTTTTGCGCAGCAACAACAAAGCAACGCTGAAAATCACCCAAAGCTAATACTTTGATTGGATAAACTTGTTCTTGTGCAATTACACCAGCACTAAATGTTTGTGATGATTTAGCATAAACAGCATATGAAATAGCGAGCATACACACCAAAAACATTAAAATAGATATTTGTTTCATATAATTAAAGCGAATTAAAAAGCAATATAGTAAGTGTAGAATAAATTAGTTTTTATGTGTTTATTTAACAAATATTAGACTGTAAATAGCAATGACCGCTTGATTCACCACAAGTCAATGTACTGATGATATAATACATTTTTTGCAAAAAGAGCGGGGCACTATGTTAACTATTTCAAATACCGTAACCATTGATGAATGGGAAGTAGAGCTCAGCGCTATTCGCTCGCAAGGCGCAGGCGGGCAAAATGTTAATAAAGTAGCCAGTGCTATACATTTACGCTTTGATATTAATCGCTCTAAATTACCTGACTTTTATAAAGAACGATTACTTGCTTTAAAAGATTCAAGGATCACCAAAGAAGGGGTATTGGTTATTAAAGCGCAAAGCCATCGCACCCAAGAGCTCAACAGAGAAGATGCGCTAAAACGGCTAAAAGATTTAATTTTAAGCGCCACTAAGGTTAATAAAGCACGTCGTGCTACCAAACCTAGCCGTAACTCACAGCGTAAACGCATGGACAAAAAAACCAAACACGGCCAAACCAAAGCCCTACGCGGTAATATTAAGCTATAACTTTAGTAACCTGTACTGTGGTTAAGTATATAAAAAGGCTGCGGATGCAGCCTTTAATTTAATCATAAGTATGATGGCGGGTGACGCTAAATCGGTTGAGGATTCGATGCACTACATACACTGCACTTAAGCTTACTGTTACTGCAACAGCCACCGAGCTAAATCGATACATGGCGCTGTATATTAAATCTTGCCCTGGGCCTAACGACTGACCAAATAAAATGCCAAACGTGGTTAATACCCCAAACCCAACACCCGGTGGACCACCGCCTAAAATATGAAAACGACTGAATATAAAAGACAAAATCCATAATATAGCCACCGGAAAAAGCAAAACGTCAGTATGGTTATACAAAAACAATTGCGCAACTAAGGCAGCATTACAGCCTATCAGTGTACCAATAATACGTTGCCAACTTGCGGTGCCCGCAGCCTTAAAACACAACGAAAACAAAATTAAAATAGACGCCGCTTGCGCCGAAATTGAATCTTGTAAGTCAAGTACCTGAAAAACCACGAATGATAAAGTCGCAACGCTAGCGCATAGCAACACCTCGTGACGAATACTTTCTTTATCCTTGTGTGGCACAGCCCGCATGGGCCGCGCTGTCACATCAGGAAACAAACCATGCATCAAGAGCGCAATAATAATAGTAATAAAAATAGCCATACCATTACTTAAAATAAGCGGGTAAATGCTGCTTCCTTGATCAACATGGCTGGCAAAGTGCAACTGAATCGATAAACTCACCGCACCTAACGCACCAAATAAAAACGCACCACCAGAGCTCATTAAGTAAAACAATATACAAAAGCTGGCAAAAATAATGAGCGTCATTAACACCGGCAAGTGTGAAAATAAGCCCTGTAAAATAAGCACTATAAACGCACTGTAGGCAGCACTGGCAACAAATTGACGGATCACGCCTTTGTTAATACTTGGCACTAAACCGAGTAATAACATAGGGTAAACTGTAAAAAATATTCCATTGGGCCAATTCATTAACTTGCACAAAGTAAAACCAATAGTGCAACCACCGGCAATCCGCAGCGCTTGGCGTAAGCCATTTGAATCGAGTTGTGGCGCTTGGCTAACATGTTGTGTCATTACTCGCCCCACTAATAAATGTAATGTAACCAACTAATAAAGCGGATCTGTACTGATCCCAACCATTGACCTATAGCCGATTGTGGAAGTAACTGCACAGTGGCACGCGCACCACTGGGCATATTATTTATAAGCTGAGTGTTATTTGGCAGCACTAAATGAATACGTTGACGCTGAGCGTCACGAACCCAGCGGTTGCTGGTTTCGGTGGTGCTAAGTAATCCATTCGCACTAAGTTGCCCGTCACTAACACCTGCTTCAAAGGTTTCAATTTTAGCGTCGAATACTTCACCAGGTCGGCTATCAAATACCACTTTTGCTAAACTGCCTGGCTGCATATTTAATAGTGACTTTTCACGAAAATCAGCCACCAAATCCGCTTTCTTTGCCACAACCGCGAGTAATGGCTTACCCGCAACCGCATAGGAACCTTCAAGTAACTGTAAATTAGCCACAACGCCATCACTTAAAGCGCGCACTTGCGTATAGGATAAGTTAAGCTCGGCTTGCGCTAACTGATTGGCCGCATGGCGCAGCGCTAAATTATCTTGCCCCGAGTCGCCTCGCGCCAAAAGAGCTTCTGCCAACTGTGCTTCAAAGGCGGCTAAATTAGATTGGCTTGCTGCAAAATTAGCCCGAATGCTTTCAAGCTCTTGTTCCGAAATAGAGTTTTGTTTATAAAGCGTTTCGCCACGCTTTTTTAATAGCTGCTGCTCATGCAATTTAGCGTTAGCTGCACTTATTTGTGCCTCCAGCGCTTTTACATTGGTATCAAGGCGTTTATTTTGCAGTTTAGCATCGTCAAGGGCAAGCTGTGCTTGCTCAAGTGCTAGTTGGTAAGTATTTTTATCTATCTCAAATAATACATCACCCGCTTTAACCGCTTGGTTATTACTGATCAATACATCGGTAACACGGCCATTTATTTGCGGTGATATTTGCACAACCGGATGGTAAACCCGTGCTTGTGGCGTAACCGGCAGCCATACATCGGCAACAATATAATAGAAAAATACAACAATAAAACCAACGAGCGATACTTTAACGTAGCGGGCAAATTTTTGATCGGGTGTCATACTTATTTATCTCCAGATAAGCTTGCAATACAACGCCGCGCATTTTCTTCCATTTGCACTAAACTATGCGCCATACCGTCAAGCTGCTCCGTGCTTAAGCCTGCATATAAACGCTGTTTAATATCGCTTGTTAGCTCTTTTAAGTGTTCTAATAACTTTATACCCTCATCGGTAAAGTACAATTTTTTACTGCGTTTATCGTGCTCATCAACTTGTCGAATAACCAGATTTTGCTGCTCTAATTGCTTAATGGTGCGCGTTAATGAGGGCATTTCAATACCTAAGCTAGTCGCCAACGCTTGTTGTGTTGCCCCTAAAGGTAAATGATGTAAGTGGATCATTGCCGTCCAGCGCGACTGAGTTAAACCTAGCGGCTCAACCGCCAATGTCACCGCTTCTCGACATAAGCGATGCACTCGGCCCATATTGCCGCATAAGGTTAAATCGAGTGTTTCATGAAAAGGAATAGTGCTGCTCATAGGAACTCTTGCTTGTGAATATCCAGCAAATTTTAGCATTAGTTAGCAGGCTAAGTAAATAATTGGTATTTTAGCTTCACGTCAATAAGTATTATTCAGATAAATAGTGTACGGCAAGCTTATCTAAGAAAGTATAAAGCTTAGCGTTCATTTCACTATAGTCATGGCTTAAGAGCTTTTCGGGCTGTTCAACAAAGCAGTAATTATGAGCATTGCTTAAATCATCGTTGGCAATGAGGAGGGTAACCACCTCGGTAGTCAATTCCATGTGGCATTGAAAACCAAATACTAAATCGCTATAAGCGACTATTTGCCTTGGACAACCTTCACTATAGGCAATAATACTGGCTGTAGCAGTTAGCCCTGGCATGTCGTTATGCCAATGCCCTACATTAAGCTCACTACCAAAATGGCTAAATAAAGGATGATTCAAGCCTGTATCGGTGAGGGTAATCGCAAACTTACCAATTTCTTTTTCTGGACTGGGTTGATAGGCCGCGCCTAACGCTTCACCAATTAATTGTGACCCCAAACAAACGCCCAATACCACTTTGTTTGCAGTGATCGCGCTGGCAATAAAGGCTTGTTCTTTTTTACTATCAAAATAAGGGCATTCTGCAAGCGATGTAGCGGGCGATTGTGGCCCACCCATTACGATTAAAAAGTCTATATTATCGGTGTGTTTTGGTAAGGGTTCAGCTAAATAAATACGGGTATAAGACAACGTGTGGCCATTCATTTTAGCCCAAGCTTCATAAGCGCCTGGTGCTTCAAAATGTTCATGAATAATAAAGTGAATGTGCATTGCCGTTTCCTTAAAATATTATCTGTTTAATAATACCCTAGGGTCACCGGATATAAGTGACCATGTGATATCAGCCGCTAAAAGTTAAGTAAATTAGCTGGAGAGTATTGATCAGTCAGCACCTTAGTATCACTTGGCCAGTCCTTTCCATCTTTAGTGAAAAACATACGTTTACTAATTGCCTCTATATCGACATCATAAGGGGCAAGTAACGGTGTTAGCTGCTTAACTCGCTGTGCTATTTGTTGCTCTGTAGGGGTTTTGTTATAACCGGCTAAAATAATACGATTACTATTATTATTGGCTGTTACATTAATAAAATCGCCAAATACCGCATGATAAGTTGCCGATTCATGTTCATAAAGTTTACTTGATGAAAACGTGTTAGCAGCAACAATTCCGCCTTCGGCTAATACGCTTTTTATTTCTTCAAAAAACTCTTTTGTGAGTAGGTGCTCAGGAATGTAATCGCCATTAAACGCATCTAAAATAATCCAATCAAATTGCTGGCTTTTAAGCGCCGCACGTTTAATAAAAATACGCCCATCTTGTACTTTAGCAGTTACGTTATCGGTTTCTATAAAGTTAAAATAATCGCGCGCCACTTTAATTACCGAAGGATCTATTTCAACATTTTCAATGTGTGCCTTTGGGTATAGCTCATGAATCATATTAGAAAGCGTACCGCCACCTAAACCAATAATGAGCACATTTTTAGGGTTATCAATCAGTAATAAACTAGAAAAAGCCAGCTTAGTATAATTAAATACCAGTTTTTTAGGAGAGCTTATGTACATGCAACTTTGGCTGCTTTGTCGGGTTTTTTCATCAAACTTTAAACAGCGTAAATCGCCAGTTTCTTCAACGAGTAAATTTCGATATAAAGAGCGCTCTTTATGCACAACATTACTCATACTGTGAGCTGAAAATAGCAGCGCTATTATACTAATAACCAATAATTTAAGCTTGTGCATAAACGGCCTCTCGCACTTTAAGTTTATCAAAGCTAATAGCAATTAGCCCAAGCGTGCCTAACACACCAGCAAAACCTAAAATAATGGTGTTAACATCAAACGCCAGTACCATATAAAAAGAGGTAATAATGGTGCCCAGCGCACTGCCTAAGGTACTTACAAAATAAAGGCCGCCAGCCACTTGGCCGCTGCGCTCACTATTGGTAACCAGCAAACGTACAGAGTAGGGCGAGATCATGCCTAAAATAATGGTGGGTATAAAAAATAACGCGGTTGAGGCGAGTAACGAGCCATAGCGGCTGTCTTCAATATGCGAAAAAATAAATGCCATAATTGGCTCAGCAAACAAAGCAATGGGCACCACCATAATACTGGCAACTAAAAAGATTAACCCATATTTGGTCAACGAAGGATGACGAATAGACAGCTTCCCTCCCAGTAAATACCCGAATGATAAGCTAAGCATAAATACCGTAATAATACTGCCCCAGATATGTACGCTACTGCCAAAGTAAGGCGCTAAAATGCGCCCACCTAACAGCTCTATTCCCATAATACTAAAGCCACTGCTAAAGGCTAAAAAGTAAATTAATGCATTTGTTTTTGTTAACATTATATTATTCTTATTGTGTTATTTTCATCCATCTTAACGTGATAGCTGTATAGCCGCTAGTATAAAAATTAGACGCACACATAGAGCGCAAAAAAACATTTTGTTATAAAGTAACACATGTTATAGTTTTGGTTATAATATAACGTTACCAAAAGCATTTTATGAAGTACTCATTAATTTACTTAGCCTGCTTAAGTGCAAGCGCACAAAGCATTGCCCAAAGCCAACCAATAGAGAAAATTGCGGTTACATATAAACAAGCTTACCGAGGCGATATTCCTCAAAAGCAAATGCCACAATCAATCGAAACCCTCGATAACGCGATACTTGATCAAAAAGGAATAACTCAATTACAAGATGCGCTGGATTTTTCTGCCAGTATTTCACGTAAAAATAACAGTGGCGCATTGTGGGATAGCTTTTCGATTCGTGGATTATCGGGTAACGAAAACATGCCATCGGGTTACTTAATTAATGGTTTTAGCGGTGGACGCGGATTCAGCGGCCCTCGTGATGTATCAAACATTGAGTACATTGAAGTATTAAAAGGTCCAGGTTCTGCACTATACGGGCGCTCAGAACCCGGCGGTACAGTAAATATCGTAACCAAAAAACCTCAATTTGAGCAACAGGGTGAGCTAAAACTTAGCTTAGGTAGTGATAATTTTAATCGCGTTGAAGGTGACTATACAAACGGCATTAACGATAACACAGCATTTAGAATAAATGGCGCATGGCAAGATAGCGATAGCTACCGCGATGAGGTGTACACCCATAAAAAGGTGGTTACGCCATCTATTTATCATCAAATAAACGCTTCAACCAGTATCACTTATGAATTTGAATACGTTGATTTAGCCCAGCTATTTGACCGTGGGGTTGTTGTACTTAATGATAATTTTAATACTGTTCCTAGCTCACGCTATTTAGGCAATCCAAACGATGGTGACACGCAAGTATATTCTCGTGGTCACCAAGTAACTTTAAATCATGACATAAACAATGAATGGTCACTCGTTGTAGGCGCAAACTACCGTAGCTCTACACTAACTGGGTTTTCGTCTGATGCTGAACTTGCACCCTCGCGCCAATCATTATTCGATGATGGCCGCACACTTACCCGCCAACAGCGCTACCGCGATTATGACGTTGATGATACTAGCCTTAAATTTGAGCTAAGTGGGCATTTTGATACCGCAGGCATTACCCATCACTTATTAATAGGAGCAGACGCATACAAATACGACTTACGAACTGGACTTTATCGTTATCGCGGCGGTAATGGCACTTACACAGTTGATATTTTTCAACCGAATTATAACGTTGCTCGTCCTGAGGTAGGTTTGCTCTACGAAAACAACGAACAACAAGATGCTTATGGTATATACGTTCAAGATCAAATGGATCTGACTGATAAAATTAAGCTATTAGTTGGCCTTAGATTCGATAGCGTAGATCAAGACATTTTAGAAACCAAAAGTGGTGTGCTTTCAAGCAGTTCACAAAGCCAGGTAAGTCCACGAGTAGGCTTAGTATATGAACTAAACAACGCTGTAACCTTATACAGCAGCTACTCCGAAGGCTTTTTACCATTAAGTGGTACAGATGCAAATGGCGACCCATTTGGCTTTGAATACAGTGACTCATTTGAAGTAGGCGCTAAATTTAGCTACCAAGGCATAACGGGAACCCTAGCATTATTTGATGCCACTAAAAGTAATATGTTAGTAGCCGACCCTGTAAACGTTGGTTTCTCAGCGCCTATTGGTAAAGCAAATAGTAAAGGTGTTGAACTCGATTTAAGTACTTATATTACTGATGATACAAAGTTTAATTTATCTTACGCTTATATAGATGCCAGTACGGCAAACGACATAATAAATGCTGATTGGGGCGTGCCAATCAAAAAAGGCAGCCCATTAGTCAATGTGCCTAAAAATAACTTAAATCTAACGCTTAGCCATCAAACGGCCGTTCTTGGCAAAGAGCTAGAACTAGGTGCCAGTTATCAGTACACCAGTGAGCGATTAGGCGATGCCGCCGATTTAACATTTAACTTACCGAGCTATCAACTAGTTGGTATTTTTGGGCAGGTAAACTTAACCGAGCGCACCAAGTTAAATATCAGTGTTAACAATATTCTTGATGAAGAATATGCTCAAAGTAGCTACAACGCATTATGGGTTTACCCCGGTGCGCCTACTCAATTTAAGATGTCATTGGCATATCAATTCTAACAATTTCATAGTCCCGATTAGCTATTTTAACCCGACTTTTGTTATTTAGCTTTTCATCCAAAGCGTCTTAATGTAGTGGTTAAGGCGCTTTTTTTATTGTTTTGTATAATACATAGCAGCTGTTAACCCCCTTTACAGTTATTCTTCAATTGATATGAAGGCAATTAAAAAAGCCGTATAATTTATATACGGCTTTTGTTTTTAATTAAAACTGATAGCTTATCCGAGCCGAAACATTACGTCCTGGTTGGCTATATTGGCTAAAATCAGTACCTTTGGATTGACCAGCAATAAGTTCAAACGGTACGTACTCTTTATCGAGTAGGTTAAGTAAACCTACATTCATTTGCCATGCTTTCCACTGATAATTTGCATATAAATCAACAACACCATAACCGTTACCTTGTGTTGTTTTATTACCATTAGTATCAAGTACTACATCAGACTGCGCCTTAGCTAAACGCCAAGCAGCGGTCCAATTAACATTGCCAAACTCAGTGCTTACTAATATAGAACCATTTAACGGGCTAATACTAGTAAGTGGCTGATCAGAGTCTTTGTTTTCACCATCTACGTAAGCAACATTGGCTTCTAATAAAATATCGTCGGTGACATACATAGCAATACCAGCTTCTACACCGCTGATCTGGGTTTCGCTAATATTTTGGTATTGGTAAAATGTTTTATTTACATTAGGAATATAAGTTGGCTCAACACCCGCAATGGTTGTTTCGATAAAGTCATCATAGGCAGCATAAAAAGTACTTAGATTTACACTAATATCGCTACTTGCGTATCTTAATCCGATCTCGAATGAGTCACTGCTTTCAGGGTCTAAATCTGCGTTTGGTAATATTTGATAAAATGGCTCAACACCATGGCTTTGATAGGCTTGGTCGTGTGGCGGTATTTTAAAGCCTCGAACATATTGCCCATACCAAGATAAATTATCGTCTACCTGATAAATCACACCCAGCTTTGGTGAAAACGCAGACTCGGTAATATCATCAAGCTCGGTGTCAGCGTATAACGCATCTTTTTTGGCTTCAAGTGCATAATAATCGTAACGAATACCCGCAACTAACGACCAATCAGTCTCGTTAAATTTAATACTGTCTTGCATATATACACCAACTAAAGAAGTATCGGCACCAGGAAATGCTTTTTGTTTTTCATTCGTAAAATCAACAGTACCATCATTTAATACACGGGTTTTTAAGCGTGGTCGAGTAGTATCATATAAATCAATATCTACTCCATAGACAAATTCATGCTCGGTATTTTCTCCTTTAACTTCCTTACTAAATACCGCTTTTAAGCCTAAAATATCTTGCTCAAACCCGTAGTCATTATAATCGATGTAATTTCTAGCTGCGCTTATTTGGTCACTTTGTTGCTCGTATCGACTATAAGATAGTTGCCCATACCATTTATCAAATATAGCTGTTGCCATATCTGAATCATAATCGAGTGCAAATGAGATATTTGTATCTTCGTCTTCGGTTTCTTGAATGGATGGAGTGATTACTTGCTCTGTTGTTTGATTAAAGTAATCTAAGGTGTATTTAAGGGTCCGTTTTTCATCAAGTTTTTGCTCAACTTTAAGCAGTAAAGCATCAGAGCGGGCATCGTAACCTGGTAAATCTTCAACGTAGTTTTGTACTTCTTCACTATCGCGATGGCTATAAACAGCGCTAATAGCAAAGTCACCTAAATCTTTTGCTGCTGTAATATCAGCAGCAACCTGATTGCTTTGGCCTTGATAACCTAACGCTACCTTTACTAAGCTTTGTTGATCCGCTAAATAATCACTCGGGTCTTTAGTTGTTATTACTACAATTCCCCCAAGTGCATCAGAACCGTATAGCGATGATGCCGCCCCTTTTGCAACTTCAACTTGTTTAACACCCGCAACATCAAAGTAGTTTCGACCCACTAAATAACCGCCGCCGCCAGCGTAGCCATCGTTTGTGCGTCTTCCATCTTTAATAAAAACAACTCTGTTGCCACCAACACCTCGTACAGTTAGTGTTTGCGCGCCTGCGCCACTGCCAGTACTTGAGATACTTGGATCGTATTTAAACATAGTTTGTAAATCTACAGCGAGCTGACGCTCAATATCTTGTTCGGTAATAACCGTTACTGAGCCAGTCACATCTTCAAGCTTTTGTTCAAAGCGAGAACCACTAACCACAATATGATCGTCAATAACATTTTCGGCCAGTGCGCTACCAGAGCTAATTAACAAAGAGGCTAATGCTGTAAATTTAAAAGAAAAGGGATTCATCTCCACTCCAAATGATAATAGTTATTATTTACTTTTAAATGGTACAACTAACCCAAAACAAGATCAATTGATTATGATAATCATTTTCATTTAGATTAAAGTGGTTATAATACTAAAAAATAAAATCGGAGTTTGTTATGAAGTACCTAATTTTTTTTCTGGCTTTAGCCACTCAATCAGCACTCGCGAAAGAGCGTGTGATCAGTGCTGGCGGCACATTAACTGAAATAATCTACGCACTAGAAAAACAAAATAGTTTAGTCGCGGTTGATCAATCAAGTATGTATCCGCAACAAGCAACACAGTTGCCACAGGTAGGTTACTATCGAGACCTAGCCGCTGAGGGAGTGCTTTCAATGCGCCCAACTACGTTACTTGCACTTGAAGGTGCAGGAAGAGAGCAGGCGCTAAAGCAAATAGAAGCGACCGGAGTGAAGGTTATTCACTATAAAAAGCCGACATCTGTAAATGAACTGCTTGCGCTAATTAAGCACCTTGGTAGTGATTTAGATGCAAACCTAAAAGCTCAAAACCTAATTACTAAAATAAAAAAATCGTTACCTACTAAAGCAAAAACACAGACTCATAACGCTTTGTTTTTACTTTCAGCTAATGAGCGTGGGCTCGTCGCAGCAGGGCAAGAAACGGTGCCCAACTTGCTGTTTAATTATGCGGGCATTACCAATATAGCTGCTACGCATACAGGCTTTAAAACAATTAACAGTGAAGTACTGGCTGTAAGTCAGCCCGATTTTTTAGTGGCGCCAGCGCATGTTGTGCAAAGCCTTGGTGGGAAACAAGCCTTTTGTAAACAGCCTACACTTCGTTTATTAAAAGCAGCGCAAGAGTGTCAATTACTGGTCATGGACAGCTTACTTTCACTGGGCATGTCGCCGCGTATTGCAACTGCGATTCAAGCATTGCATGAGTATAAAACACGCTTATGAGCACGTTAACTTTGAATCGTTTTAACGCCATAACACTGAGTAACCCGCATAAGTGGATGCTATTAAGTTATGGCTGCATTTTTGCTTTAGCATTACTTAGCATAGGCTATGGAGCCGCAGGATGGGATTGGCGCTTAGCGATTGCATGGCTAGCCCCTGAGCATTTTAGTCAATTTGATGCGCTACAAATTAATGTAGTTACACAAATACGCCTGCCTCGTTTTGTCCTTGCAGTGATGGTGGGTTTAGTACTTGCACAAACAGGGGCTGCAACTCAAGCGCTGTGCCGTAACCCGCTTGCCGATCCCTCTATTATTGGTATAAGCGCAGGCGCTGCAATGGTCGCGGTTGCTTTTATTGCCCTTAGCGCACAATTTAATTTTAACGCTCAACACTACTTACCTTATGCCTCATTTTTGGGCGCATTATCAGTAACGTCGCTGGTATATTTAGTCTCAAAACAACAAAAACAAATTAATATAAATACGCTTATATTAGTCGGTGTCGCTATTAATGCATTGGCATTTGCTGTTATTGGGTTATTAAGTTTTTATGCTGATGACAGCGCACTGCGGTTAATTAACTATTGGACCATGGGCTCATTAGGCGGTGCGAGTTGGGATAATATAAAACAAGCGAGTCTTTTGCTTTTACTGAGCCTTATCGGGCTATGGCGATTAAAAGAGCCAATGAATCTACTTCTTATTGGTGAATCACAAGCTCAATACTTAGGAGTCGATACCAGCAAGCTTAAATTATACGTCATTATATTAGTGGCATTGGGCGTAGGTGCGGTAGTTGCGCTAACAGGTTTAATTGGCTTTGTTGGTTTAGTTGTTCCTCACATCGCACGCCTCATGGTTGGGCCACATTTACGAAATATGCTGCCACTTTGTATGCTTTTAGGTGTCATAGTGTTGCTACTTTCAGATTGGTTGGCACGCTTGGTTGTTATGCCTGCGGAGCTGCCAATTGGCATTATAACGGCGTTACTTGGCGCTCCACTATTTATATATTTGATCATTAAAAATAAGCGAGATTGGTCATGATCACGTTTAACAACCTCAATATAGGCTTTAACACCCATCGTGTTTTAGAGGGTATTAGCGGCAATATCCAAGCAGGACAACTTGTCGCACTGATAGGCGAAAATGGCGCAGGTAAATCGACCTTACTGCATACTTTGGCAGGCATGCATCCCTTTGAGGGAGATATACTATTTAATACCAAACCTTTGCATTCATTTTCTAAAGAGCAATTAGCTAGCAAGCGCGCTGTAATGATGCAAAGTAACCATGTTGGCTTTGATTTTAGTGTATTTGAACTCATTGCTATGGGCCGCTATCCCTATACAGAGTCTCTTAAAACACAAGCCAATAAAGTTCAAAAATATGCCTCAATTATGGATTTAACCCATTACCTAACACGTCGAATGACTGCGCTTTCGGGCGGTGAACAACAACGTGTTCATATGGCACGCACATTAGCCCAGTTAGATGCTTTTACTGCGCAAACTGAGCCTAAATTAATGTTGCTCGATGAGCCAACATCAGCGCTAGATATGCGTCATCAACATACTTTACTTAGCTGTGTTAGAACCTTTGTAGAGCAAGGAAACAGCGCCATTATTGCTATACACGATCTTAATTTAGCAAGCCTTTATGCAACCAACGCTATTTTATTACACAACCAAAAAGTGCTGCAAAGCGGGTCTATAAATACCGTTTTAACAGCACAAAACTTACAACAAATGTACGCCATGAAATTGCACGTTAACCCTCATCCTTATAACGATGCGCCCATGGTTTTTTCTCAACGTCAGGAGTTTTCATGAGAGAGCAAGCATTAAACGACGCACGTACGCTCGTTTTTAAAACCCATGCCGGCGTAATGTCGACCATTTCAAATAATTTACGCGGCTATCCGTTTGGCTCTGTTACACCTTATATGTGTGACGAACAAGGCCGCATCTACTTTTTTATTAGTGACATAGCTCAGCATACCAAAAATTTAAAACAGGACTCACGCATGAGTCTAACTATTTTTGATGCCGCCGATTATGGCGATCAAAACGAACATGGGCGAGTAACACTCGTAGGTGATGGCTCTATTGTGGCAAAAGAGCAAAGCGAAGTGCTACTTGATAAATATATAGCTTTGTACCCTGAGGCTGCAAGCTATCGCAATGCGCATGATTTTCAGCTTTGGCAATTAGATGTAGTACGGGTGCGTTATATTGGCGGTTTTGGAAAAATATTTTGGCTTGAGCAAAACGAGTGGCAAGCTCAGCCTAAAAAGTGGGATGAAAGCCAGCAGCAAAGCATGATCACTCATATGAATGAAGATCATCAAGATGCTATGTCGCTGATATTAATGCAGCACTATAACGTAGCCGATAACACTCCAATAATGAGCGGCCTACTACCCACAGGCTTTTATATACAAAGCCACAAGCGTAATTACTTTATTAATTTTGCGAACGAGTGCGATAGCCCATTAGCCGTGCGAAAAGCACTTGTAGCCTTAACAAATCAAGCTCGAAACAGCTCAAACCAACTAGCGGAGACAGTATGAAAAAATTAATAGCCTTACTCAGCACTACACTGCTACTGAGTGTCAATGCTGCATATGCAGACGAATGCACACTAAATATAGATGCAAACGATATGATGCAGTTTTCAACTAAAACACTAAGCGCCCCTAAAAGCTGTAAGCAAGTGACCGTTAAACTTAGGGCGTGTTGAACTTTGCGGATTGTAATTTGTTCAATCTAGGGGCGATTAAATTGCGGCGCTTGATTTGTAACCTAGTGGGCTAAGTAAAAATCGAGCAACAATGAGTTTATCGCCCCTAGGCAGAACCCGAAGGGCAGCGCATGTTTGGTATTTATGCTGCGTTATCGCCTATTTATGTGGAATAACCACACTTCATAGGCTCTGTCTTGCCTAAAAACCAAACACACTGCTGCAAATTCAACCATCAAAGATCAACACGCCCTTGCCACACCGGTAAATTACCTGCCAATGTAATGGGTCATAACTGGGTGCTATCTACTGAGCAAAACATGCAAGGTATCATCACAGATGGCAACGCTGCAGGGCTTAGCAACCACTACATAAAGCCTAATGATAGTCGCGTGATTGGTGCTACAGACATTATTGGCGGCGGCAAAACAACCGAAGTTACTTTTAAAACCAGCGGCTTAACCGCCGGAACCGATTACACTTTCTTTTGCTCTTTTCCTGGCCATTACGCCATGATGAAAGGCACATTTACGCTTAAGTAAATATTAAAAAGTGTATTACACAAACACAGTGCCAACCTATTATTGGCACTGTGTTTTCTCCCCTCGTTTGGCTAAAGCTTTAAATGCAGCTTGTTGATGTGCTTTTTGCACATAGCGAGCAGGCAAAGCGTTAACTTCTAATTGATAACCACTTTGCTCAGATTGTACTTTTGATACTGGCGAAACCCATACAACATTAAGCTCTGGGGCAATTCGCTTAATTACCCGCGCTATGCCTTCACCATTTCTCACATGAAAATCACCGGCTAAATGTATAACCTGCTTGCCCTTATTTTGACTAATATAGTTAACGATAGACTCAGCCATGGTTTCATCCCAAGTAACTTGCGCGGCGTAAAGTTTTTCGTTTTTACTCGCCGTTCCATGATGCATGGATTGCATAAAGCGTTCTTTATAAAGGCTTGGAGAAGTATCTATCTCTTTTGCAATAAAACTACGCTGTTGTGGGTCAAGCTTATTAATATAATTAATACCTTGGCGACCAATACAGGTAACAATGTGTTTAGGCGCATTTGCAGCTATTACATCGCTATTTTGTATCTTCGCCAATTCCACTAACGCACGATAATCGCTCTTATAATTAGGCCAAGCCTTAGTATTATCAATTAGGTATTGTTCACCTATTTTACTCTCAACGTAAAGGTTTAGTGTTTGCTGATCAGCGCGGCTAAATTGCTCAAGCGATAGAGCAATAGGCTTATTTTGCGTGCTTAATTGCTGAAACAGCTCAGCCTGAAATAAGTGCACACCGGGGTGTGTATGCCATTCACCGACTAAAACAACATCGGCATTCAAAAGCGTGGATTCTGACAATATTGAATTAACTCGCTGGCCATTTGCATTATAAAGCCCGTAATTATACAAGGATGAACTTTGAGATACTGATACTGTGTTTATACTGCAGCCTGATAATCCACTGAGTAAAACAAGTGCTAAAAATGGGTTTTTCATATCGGTTTTTATAAAAATAAGAATCAAAACAATGAAGTTAGTATACACAACAAACTGCTTCAAACCTACAAATGCAAATAAAAACAATTATCATTTGATATTTTGGAGTTTCTGTTTTACAGTCTTAAAAAATAAACAGATATGGAACGTACCATGGCATTACCTTTTTTATGTGCTCGACACAAACAACATGTTTTATGTCAACCAGAACAAGCAATTATAGATATTCAAAATGCGCAGCTAAGTGGCGAAGCGCTGTTTAAACGATACCAATTTGCACAAGCATTGCCGTATTTGGGGTGTGCACTTGAAAGTGCGTCCTTATTAGCTCAAATGTATAACTGTGCGAATAAACAGCAAATCATACAAATTACCTCACTTACAGAGCGCCTTTATTCCACACTTCACTTTTTAGACGAACAAAGTGCTGCGCACAATGCACTCATACAATCTATTAATCTGCTAAACGAGATATTGTATAGCGATGATGAATATCATGACTTAGCGCTTTCATGCATTACACAGCTAAAAAAATTAGCACTGCAACATCCTCCACACCTTACTAAGCACTAATCTTTATGGCAATAAGCAACGCGCTAAACAAAATTGGGTTAACTTTTTATATTAATAATGGCTAACATATCTTCTTCGTCTTCATCTAGGCCAACTTCTTCAAACCCAAAACTAGAATAAAAATCCTTAGCAACAGGGTTTTGCGGGTTATAACAAATCTCGATTTGTTCAAGCTTAGAAGTCGTTTTAATCTCTGCAATTGCCATTAATAATGCTTGGCGGCCAATACCTTTATTTTGATGATGTTCATCTACCATAAAACGCCAAATAGAAACTTTTGTAAGGGTTTCTTGTACCCACATAAAAAAGCCTACAGGCTCATTATTTTGGTAAATAGCTTTACAGGTATACCCAACATTATAATGAGACTCAACTAACGACCACATATTACACGCTACGTATTCTTGTTGCGCTTTGGTAACGTCTAAATCGCATACCTCTTCGTAATTAGCAGAGGTGACATCTTCCAATGAAATGTTCATTATTGTCCTTAATTTAAAACATGGAGTTATAAGTAGTTTTGTTTTATCACGTTATCAGCACTAACATATCTAGGCAATGTATTCTTTTTAGGCACAAAACCACAGTAATAAATACTGCGGCTTTGTGTATATGACACGTGTAATTCTTTATTGATAACAAACAATAATACTGTGCTTTTGAAGCTTTTACAGAATTGTTATGCTCTTAAGCTGGTGTTACTATTATAGAAACGGATTTTTAATTATCAATAAATGGAATTAAGGTTATGGCTATTCAATTAGCAAACTACGAAATTAATATATGCTCATTTCACCCTGAAAAAGACTTTGGCTGGTCTGGACCAATGTTTGAAGGAGATAAATCGAGGGTTTTCGCTAAAACCTAGTGGTATTAAACCTACGACCTCAAGGATTTGGCATCGTCTACGGCTTTCTACAAAAAATAGTAAAATTAGTATCTATTGATACAATATCAGATCCATCAAAAGCACCGTGGGAAGATAAGAAAAGAATATATTCTGGTAACCTAGCACCAGTGTTACCCTCAAAGAAAAACCTCCAACTAATAATAGTATTTATCAGTATCGGTTAGACGGCCAATACGGGGGAGTTAATCACGCAATGCCTGGCTCACCTCAGATGCAAGAAAGATTAGACTTTTCATACGTGCCAACTTTAAATGTTAAGTATAAAATTATTATAGACATTGATACTGTTAGCGGTCACATGGATATAGTTACTTATATCACTGGCGATGCTTTTCCTAATTGTGAAGCATTTATTGTTGGTCCTGGTGGGCGAGCTATCTCTCTTGGTATACATGTTCGCAAAGGTGCGCCACCACTAAGTTTATCTCTCAACGCTGATTACCCAATGATTGTAAGTGCACTCCGCTTGCCTCTCAACAATAATGGTAGTTTTAAAGGGACCGTAGGCGATGAACTATTTAGACAGGCAAATAAATACCCTAAATTAAGCTTTCATAAAATAGCGGATTGGAATTATCGTTTTACTTCTATTCCAGCAAATAGTGGTCATTGTATGCTGCTTGAAAAAGCGAGTTTAGAAAACTGTTTTAATGGCTTACTTAAGTAAAAAGGCGACTCGATGAAACTCATCTTTAAAGCACACTTTTTTAAAATATTGTTTTTTGGTTCAATGATATCGTTATTATCAGCCTGTACAGAGGTTAAAAAAAGTGAACCCGTAATTTACCTTATACCTGAAAATTATGTTGGCTCTCTATACATAATATTTAATGCACCAAACGGGCATCCACCGAAATACGAAGACGGCTCTCGGGTATATGAAATACCACCATCAGGTATACTGGTTACACAAATGGATGCCAACGAGGGCTGGATTGAAAACAATCAAATACAATACTTTGAAGTGAGTAATGCGAATGAAAGAACACCCATAAGCGAAGACTCTTCATTAAAAGATAAAGATACTACAGACGATGGAGAAACAAGAACTGTGTATGTGGGTGGCCTAGGTGAATCGGGTCCAATATATGGCTGTACTGTGATTAATCAAAATTTTACGGTTGGTACAGACGCAGAACAAACCGACAGGAAAAATTTATTCAGTATATACAATGCTATTAAGCACAAAAATATAGATGAAAAACTTTTCAAAGGTATGTGTAAGAATAGTAAAGATGTTACATCACACCAATAATAAAATGTAGTTACTTTTTCAAAATGCCAATATCCGACGTATTACTTAGCTAATTACTAAAGCTATTCAAATAAAAAAGCCGCAGTAATAAATACTGCGGCTTTTGTTTTTAGCTAAATGCTTTTAATAAGCACCAGCGCTATATATAAGCTCGTAGCTGTGGCTGTAAATCTCAAGGATGTTACCAAACGGGTCTTCCATGTAGATCATGCGGTACGGCTTTTCACCAGGGTAATAGTAGCGTGGCTCTGGCATACGTTTTTTACCACCTGCAGCAACAATACGATCCGCTAAGCCTTCTACATCTGGGTCTTGTACACAGAAATGGAAGATACCGGTTTTCCAGTATTCAAAGTTGTCTTTAGGGTTTTCTTGGTCTTTAAATTCAAAAATTTCTACACCAATTCGGTCGCCTGTTGAAAGGTGCGCTATTTTAAATTTTTCCCAATTTGGACCAAATACATCGGTACACATTTCGCCAATTGGGCTGTTGTCTTCAGTGATCACGGTAGGCTCCATTATGGTGTACCAGCCCATCACCTTAGTGTAAAACTCTACGGCTTTTTCAACATCCGGTACTGAAATACCAATGTGCGAAAAACTACGTGGATATGTATGACTCATAATAAATACTCCTACTTAACTATGTTTAGTTGATGGAGTTAGTTTACGAATTGACCAACATTAAGTAAAATTATCATTAATCATCATTTTGAGTATATTTTGTAATGATAAATCCTACATGGTTAAACACGTTTTGTACTTTAGTTGAGGTAAACCATTTTACCCAAACCGCCGAGCGCCTTTATATGACCCAGTCAGGCGTAAGCCAACATATAAAAAAGTTAGAGCAGCAACTAGATTGCGCCTTGCTTGAGCGCCACGGTAAACAATTTACCCTTACCGTTCAGGGTCAAAACTTATATCAGCAGGGGAGTCAGTTACTCAAAGAATGGCAGTTTTTAGAGCAGCAATTAAAAGATGATTCACCTTACAGCGGTTTAGTTAAAATACAGTCGCCAGGCAGTTGCGGGCTGCAGTTTTACAATCAACTATTAGCACTGCAAGTAGAGCACAAGGAGCTAATTATAGATTACCGCTTTGCTCCAAATACCAGTGTTGAACAAGCAGTGGCAAACCATAGTGCCGATATTGGCTTTTTAACTCAAGCGCCTACCCTAAGCGAGGTAACCAGCCATAAAATAGGCCAAGAGCCTTTACTATTGGTAACACCGGCCGCAATAAAAAGCCCAACCTGGAGCGCATTAAATGAACTGGGTTTTATTAGCCACCCCGATGCAAAACATCATGCACAGCTTTTACTTAGCGAAAACTACAGTGAATTTGAACATGTTGATCAAATAAAGCAAACGGGGTTTTCTAACCAAATAAGTTTAATACTGGAGCCGGTAAGTTTAGGGCTGGGTTTTACAGTTTTACCTGCGCACGCCGTTAGCGCATTTAATAAACCTGCGCTTATTAAAACGCATCATTTAGCTAATCCAATTAGCGAAAATATTTATGTGTGCCATCATCGAAATAGGCCGTTAGCAAAGCGTATGCATAGCGTTATTGACGCAATAAAAGCAGGCTAGGGCACCCAAATCAGCGCCCGTAAAGCCCCTTTACAGCTTAAGCTGTACGCTTGGTTTTTTGCGTAATATCTATGAAGCTTTGTTTGCTTTTTAAATAAACCTTGTGCACAGCAAAAGTAAGTAAAGTCATCAGTACCATCATACAAAGTGTCGGCCAAAGGCTGAGAGTATGATAACCAAGCGCCCCCATAAACCAGCAAATAAGTACCCATTGAATAACATAAAGCGCGGTTACATGTTTACTGGCATATAAAAGAGCACGTGTAATAGGGCCATTATATTTATCAGCAAAAATAAACTGTATAGCCGCTAGTGCACATAAATTTAAGCCAATTAAATAGCTAATACCGCCGCCATTTAAATGGAAAAAGTTGCCAAACTGCCCTTTAAAATCAATGGCTAACCATATGCCGCCAATAACAAGTAAAGCAGCACCGAGTTGTGCACATACTTTATATAAGTAATCGGCATTTTGTTGGTTACTAAGGTATAAACGACCAAGTACATATCCCGTTAATATCGCACTTATCCAAGGAAATACCGGAAAATACACCTGATAGTTATTAGCAAAAAACAAATCACTGATATAAGGTGAAAGCGTAAATTGCTGCCCCCTTACAAACTGGCTCATAACTGCAATTGCAATGGCTAAAACCGCAATCCATGTTGTTTTCCAACGGGCAATATTAAGTACACCAAACAGCAATAAGCTAACTCCAGCCAGTTGTAAAATATCACCTGTTAACACCATAAATTGTAACTGCCCAGCACTGAGCGGACTTTGCCAGCCATACGCATTTATAAACGCCTCAGGCATAGTATTAAATACTTCAATAGGTAGCCAAAACTTGGCCGCATTCATTAAATAGGCAAGCAGTAAAAGCTGTAAACCTCGCTTAATTAAAAGTAAGGGTGTTTGCCTACGCGAAAGTGCCATAGACAGTCCCATTGCCACCAAAAACGAGGCGGTGCCTTTGCCAAGTATATGCACAACCGTACCAAATGCGCTTTCACTTTGAAGCGCTGTGTTGGCATACATCCATAAGGTATGCACAATAATCATAATAAAAACGCTCGCACCACGCGCAAGATCAATCGTTTTAAGACGTTGGTTCATTGGTTTTAATGTCCTTTTTAGGGCAGGTTTGGCATTTGCTATAACCGGCTAAATAATAGCGGCAACAGGTTAAACGCTGGGGTTTTTCAGTAAATGGCGTATCAAGATTAAAGTGTTCACAAATAAGGATGTGCAGCTGACGATGGCAATTGTTGATATGTAAAGTAGTAGCAAGGTCTAAGCTATGAGCTCGCTCAATGGCGCTACTTAATGAATCGAGTAATAACCGAGCTTGTTCTTTTTTACCAAGTGCATAGTCGGTATTTACCCATTCACCAACTTGGCTTATAAAATGAGTAAACGCTTTGGTTTGCTCAGTTTTACTTACTAACACGCCATTATTCAGGTTAAACCCACGACAATAAGCGCCATTTACCGCTAACGGCATGTTAATGGGAGCAGCCGTACTTTGCTTGCAAGCAAACCAATAGCAATAAGCGTAAATAGCTTGCCAGCAAAGCTGTAAATACAAATGCCGACTAATAAATTGCTTAGGCGCAGTAGGGTACTGCGCCTTACAACGAACTGTTAAAGCGCGCACTAATAATAAGCTCGGTTTAAAAGTTCGTTGCACGGGTTGTTGGCAATATAAAAACTGCGCAAGGGTAATCGGTTTAGCCATACAGCTTTGCCGATACGGGGTTGTTTAAGTTACCAGCAAACTGCAAACTACCTGCCGGATCCGTTAAATCAACCATTTGCTCATTATTACCCAGCTGTAAGCGGTTTAAACAAGAGTGAGCAAACTCATCACTAAAAAAGTCATACTCTTTAAATCGCTCATTTAAAGCAGGATTAGCATGTTGATATGCTTTAACACTTTGGGTAACACACTGCCAAAAGTCATGCTCTGTAATACGCTCTTCTCGCACTAAAATTGCTACTAAGTATCTAAAGAAGCAGTCAAATACATCGGTAAATATACTTAACAACTCAAGCTCTTTAGGCATAGAAACATGAATACGTTCAACCCCTGCAGGCAATACTTCAGTGCTATTAAGTAAAGCAACCTCTTCACCTATGTCTTTCATATATGCGCCCACTGGCACCGAATTTTTAAGCTTTAAAATGAGGTTTTCGCCGTGAGGCATAAACACTAATTTATGCGCGTAAAAGCAATGTACTAGCGGAATTAAATAAGCATTAAAGTAGGCACGTAACCACTGCTGCGTGCTCAAACCACTTTGCGTTATCCATTCGCCCACTAAACTTTGGCCATTATTATCTAAGTGTAATAACGCTGCCATGGTGGTCAGTTGTTCATCACTATTTAAATTATGATTTTGGTTTTCTCGCCATAAGCAGGCAAACATTTTACGATAGGGTGTATCTCCCAGCGCGCTTTGCTCAAACGTATGATGGGCATAACCTAAGGTGGCGTATTCTCTAAGCGCTGTAAAATTAGCACCTGCGAGTTGTTGATCTTGGCTAACCTTTTCAAATACCCAATCGTTAATGGCAGGAGTCACCGCCATGTAAGCACGCGATAGGCCACGCATAAATCCCATATTTAAAATCGACAACGCCACTTTTAAATACGGCTTATGCGGGTGCGAGCAATTATATAAGGTACGAATTGATTGTTGCGCTTGATATAAATCGTCACCTTCACCTAAATACACTAATCGCTGATTTGCCAACTCATTTGCAAATACCACACTCAATTTGTGTTGGTACTGCCAAGGGTGAGCAGGAATGAGTAAGTAATCATCGGGGTTTAGGTTTTGAGCTTTTAGCGCTTTGTTAAAAGCATCTCGGGAGGTTAAATCTAGCTCATCACTTATATGGCTTGTGTAGTCGGCAAAGTATTCACTATGGGCAAAGTCGCATACCGCTTTATGCGCTGCTAACCACAGTACTTTAAACGGTTTGCCTACTTCTGGCGCATAACGTAAAAAGTCAGCTTTACTAAAACCAATGCGGCCATTATTAGCAACAAAGGCAGGATGCCCTTCACTCATTGCGGCTTCTATTTTTTGCAGCCCTAAATTAGCTAACTGCGCCGCTGTTAAGGTGTTATTTTCGCGTTTGAAGCACGCACTGGCTAAAGTAGCATTTAGCTCTTCAAGGTAGGTGGCAAGGCGCTTACCCGTTAAGCCTAGCGCAGGCCCTTGCATACTAAAAAAGTGCAACACATCTAGCGGCTGCAGCTCTTCGTTAAGGTTGTAAAAGCATAAGCTTGGCTCGTCTATATCTATATGATTCAGTGCCATAGCACGGCCATTAAAAATAAAGTAACCGCCTTCAACGTTTACTTTAAAGCCTTGCTTTGTTGTCTCTGCAGCCAATAAACGCTCGTGCACTAGCTCAGTCAGGGCTTTAGCTTGTAAATGTCGGTTTGCCCATTGCCAATGTGGCTGTATCACGTAATCAGTTTGCAAAGGTGCTAACGAATCAGTAAATAGTTGGCTGTGCCTATCAAAGGCTGCTTTGTCACAAAAGCCTAAATAAGCCGCTTTTTCGCCCAGTTGAATTTGCTTGGTGTGCACAAATCCCAAACGCTTATTTAACGTATGAATTTTACTATTAGCAATGTCGGGCTCAACCACAACACGGGCGGCACTGTTTTGAGCAAAAATACTTTGCAACACGCACTGCATCATTTCAAAACTAAAATGGCGCTTAGGTGCCGAGTTAGGCGCTAATAAAATATGCATACCTACATCATTCGGTTCAACCTCGTACGCCGCTTTCATTAAGCTTTCGTGCTCTGGGCTATAAAGCTCAACTAAAGCCAATAGGTTATTATTTTGCTCGATCACGTATGCCTGATGATGAGGCGTAACAAAAATATCTTGATACGCTTTAGTTATTTGTTGCTCGGTTTGCTGCTGCATACCCCAAAAGTGCGCATACGGTTGCTTAAGCCAATCGCAAACTGTTGGCATATCTGTTTGTTGTAATAACCGCATCGTCACTTTGCCGGTATGCTGTAGGGTGGTTACAAAAGATGAAAAATACATAAAAACTCCAATAAATCTTAAAAACTAAGACGCTGAACGCGCAGTTCGAGCAACAGCCTTAACCCGCCAAAGCAAAATAAAGGCAAGGCTTGCAAAGCCAATGGCAGCAAAGTAAAACACAATCGTTGTTGAAAGGTGCTCTACGCTCATACCCACTAGTAACGACGCTAAAATAACCCCGATATTTTGAGCAATGTGCACTTTGGCAAAGTCGCTGCCGTAATGTGCAGGCTCACTTTTAGCAAATAGCATTACCTCTAGCAGTACCATCACTTGAAATAGCGCAAAGCCATATAAAACACGTGATAAAATCACTAACCCCACCGACTCCTGCGCTTGTAAATAAAGCCCAAACGCCCCCAAAATAAGTGCACATAACAAAGTGCTCGTGCGGCTTAATGTTGGAAGTGGTAAATGCTGCCTGAAATGGTTAAAAACCAGCATAACAAGCGCTGCAAAAGCAGGAATGGCGTATACAACAGCACTTTGCAACGTGCTGCTTTGTGCGTTTAATGCTTGCCAATGAGTTGTAAAGAAGGGACGAATTAAAAACGCGCTAAAATATACCACCACACTTAAAAAGCAAAATTGCCAAATAAAATAGGGAATACGTTCTCGCGGTTTTTCAGTCGCTATTGCTTGCTGATAAATACCTGTTTTTAATGAATACATTAAGTAGGCGCATAATAAAACCTGAACTAGGTCACCGGCACTACTGAGTAATAACGCATAGCGTGGCTCTGCTAAACTAAAGAAGTAACCACCAATTAAAGCACCACCAATCGCACCAAAATGCATCAATACAGAAAACAAACCAATAATAGATAAATGCTTAGTTTGTTGCTCTAATCGCAGTGCAAATGGGTATATAAGTAGGTAGCTTGCCTTTAGCACCAACATAAGTTGGTAGTAAATCCAAAACTCCCACACATTGGTCGCAAAGTAGCAAAGCAGGCCAAAACCAGCGGCTACTACTTGGGTTACTAACCACAAAGCCAATTCATTGTATTTTTTAGCGACCTTAGCCCATAGCGGTAAAGCCAGCATTACAGTAATACAACAGTTAGCCACAAAGAGGCCGATTAGAGTGGCGTTACTAATAGCAAATTCACTAGCAAAAAATTGCGGATAAAACGGTAGCAGCAAGGTATCGCATACCACCGAAATAACCGTCAGCAAAATTAGCGCTAAACGAAGACTCATGCGGCGCTACTCTGCTGTTGTGTTGATAGGGTAACATCACTTAAATCAAAGTTTTGAAAGGCAATTTTTTGCTCAACCTGATAAGGCGCATAACCTAAAATTTCACGTAAAATAATACTATTACGGTAGCAAGCCATACCTAAATCTGGGGTTACAAAACCATGAGTATGCTGCTCGGCATTTTGTACAAAAATACGTTTTTGTTCGCTATCTACCGCATATTCACGGCTTACTAAATAACGACCTTGCTCATCTTGGGGTAATTGATGGGCAATATTATTTAAAAAAGCAGGGCGCTGATATTTAAAGCCCGTGGCGCAAATTAAAAAGTCGGTTTCTATTGAAAAGGGCTGCTCAAGCTCCTGATGATAAAACTCAGTCAGTAAACGCTTACCTACTTTTTGAGTGCCTGTTAGCCTACTGTTAGTTTTAAATGTAGTAGAAATTGACCCATCAAGGCTTTGCGCGTAGAGGGTGTCGAAAATGTCGTTAATTAAATCGCCATTAATGCCTTTAAATAGATTTTTTTGGTTTTGATTGAGCCAATCTCGCTGCTCAGTTTTTAAATTATAAAAGTAATCTACATACTCAGGAGAGGTCATTTCAAGGGTGAGCTTAGTATACTCAAGCGGAAAATAGCGCGGTGAACGTGCTATCCAATCTAACTGCAAGCCTTGCGGTACTGCTTGCTGCAATAAGGTGTGGTAAATTTCTGCTGCACTTTGCCCAGCCCCTACCACAGTAACCCGTTTAGCTGCCTTTAATTCATCAAGCCGATGACAAAAATCGCTACTGTGCATTACCTTATTTGAGTTACTTTGCACAGCGCAATCAGGAATATACGGTGCAGGCCCTGTGCCCAAAACAATATGGCGAGTTACATAATGTTGCATACCATTAGGGGTGTTACAGCTAACGGTATAACACTCACTTTGCGGGCAAAATTCAACTTGAGTGACTGTTTGTTCAAAGTTAACATTTGAAAGCTGCGAGCAAACCCATTGGCAATATAAGTTGTATTCACGGCGCAATAAAAAAAAGCTTTCGCGAATATAAAACGGGTATAAGCGATTATTTAATTTGGCATAATTTAAAAAGCTATATTGGCTGGTTGGATCTGCCATGGTTACTAAATCCGACATAAACGGAGTTTGTAATGTAACGCCTTCTAGCATCATTCCAGGGTGCCAATCAAACTCACTGCGCTGTTCTAAAAACAGGCTTTTTACATCTTCGAGCGGTTCACTTAAACACGCTAAAGATAAGTTAAATGGGCCAAGGCCAATAGCTATAAAATCGTAAGGTTGATTATCCATTATGCAATTTCCCTATAAGTTTGCCATGCAATGTGGCTAATTTGCTCAATAACAGCGCGTACATCAGATAATTGGCACTGCGCATTAAGCAATGTAAATTTAAGATAATGGCGGCCATTTATTTTTGTGCGGGCAACCATGGCTTCACCGGTTTGTAAAAACGTTTGTCGTACATGCAGGTTTAAAGAGTCGAGTAAATCAAGGTCATGTTTTAAATCATCAGGAGCAAATCTAAATACCAAGGCACTAAGCTCGGGGTAGTTAACTACTTCAAAGTCGGGATGGTCGTTAAGTACAATATGCGTTTGGCGCGCAAGACCAATAACTTTATCGAACGCGCGACCCAGCGGTGCTTCTCCTGTGGTGCGCAGTGTTAGCCATAACTTTAAGGCATCAAAACGGCGAGTGGTTTGCAGGCTTTTATCAACCAAATTAGGCGTGCCATTTCCGGCCTCTGCTAATGGGTTTAAATAATCGGCATACAAAGTAATGTGGCTAAAATGACGTTTGTCGCTTAATAAAAAGGCACTACAACTAACCGGTTGCATAAATGATTTGTGATAATCAATAGTTATTGAATCAACCAACTCAATGCCATTAAGCGCATTGCGGTGGTGCTCGCTTACCAACAAACCGCCACCATAAGCGCCATCTACGTGGCACCATAGCTGCTCTTCTTTAGCTAGCATGGCAATATTATGGATTGGATCGATAGAGCCAAAATCGGTTGTGCCTGCGGTAATAACCACTGCAATGGGTAAATCACCTTGCGCTTTGCTTGTTGCTATGGCGGTTTTAAGTGCCTCCATATCCATTTGCATTTCGCGGTTTGTAGCCACCGGCACCACGGCGTTGTAACCTAAGCCCAGTAACGCCGCTGCTTTTTGAATACTAAAATGGGCCACCTCAGAGCAATAAATTTTAAAACGCGATGCAACAGCCGGTAAGCCCTGAAGTTTTACCTGATGCTCTGGCGCATATCGGCTTACTGCTACTTCACGAGCAACCAACATTGCCATTAAGTTTGATTGTGTGCCGCCACTAGTAAATACTCCATCGGCAGTGCTTGGCAATGCTGCTTTTTGGCATGTCCAATCAATCAGCTTTTGCTCAATTAACGTCGCGCCTGCGCTTTGATCCCACGTATCTACCGAGGTATTAATAGCAGCAATAATGTGTTCGGCCACCACAGCAGGATAGGTTACAGGGCAGTTTAAATGCGCCATGTAGCGAGGATGATGAAAATACACGGCATGATCTAAATACACGCCTTTTAGTTCTTCAAGCACCGCCGGAAAGTCAGCCAAAGGCTTTGATAAATCAACATCGTTTACTACTTTTGCTAACGCATTTACCGACACACCTGAAAATGGCTTTTGGGCTTTAGCCATCGCTTGCTGTACTGCCGACAACCCTTGCAATGACGCTATTTGATAATTAATGAACTGCTCTAAATTGAATTGTGGGGGCAAGCCGCTTTGTTCAAATACAGCCTGTTTTTCAATGGTATTAATATTTAACACGTGAGATTGAGACACATCAACATTCCTTGAGTACACTTTTTAGGTGCAAGGATCTTAATGATAATGATTTCTATTTACAATAATGAAAAAAGGTTAGATAGCAACTTTTTTTAAATTAGAGCTAATAAGCTTGTCGTATATTTTTAACAAAAATCGATAAGCCATATTATTAAACGACAAGCATTACATGCAAAAATAAAGTTAAAAAAGAGGGAAGTTGAGCAATTATTTTAGCGGTAGCAAAGCCACGTTTAGCGATTGGCACCTATTTAAACATGAGCAATAAACACGCAATTGAGCTTAATTACCACTGTTTATGAAATATTTAATACAAAATTTAAAGTATTGGCGGTTTTTCTGTTACGTTGGTGTTTGTATTAACGCTAAAGGACGTCATGATGGAAGTAAAACAATTAGCAAGTCAGACCTTAATCGGCTTAAAAGTAAGAACCTGCAACGCCAATGAAATGAACGCTGGCACTGCAAATATAGCTGAACTTTGGCAAAAATTTGGTGAAAAGTTTGCCAACAGCCTTACAAAAAACACCAAAGTGTATGGTGTGTATACTAATTACGAAAGCGATCTCACTGGGGACTTTGACGTAATTGCCTGCTGCGATAATTTATCAATTAAACTCCCTGAAGCTAAAAAAGTAACCACCCAAGCGGGGCGTTATTTGGTATTTAAAGGTGAGGGTGAAATGCCCGATGCAGTAATAGATTTATGGGGCGAAATTTGGCAATACTTCAGCTCAGACGATTGCCGTTATGCCCGCACCTACACTAGCGACTTTGAGTACTATAAAAGCAGTAACGAAATAGAAATTGCTATTGCAATAGAAGACTAAAAACGGCTAGGTTTGTAAGCGCAAACCTAGCCTTTCATTGCTGTAATTCAACCCCTGCCAACTAAATCATTGGTTATTACTGGCCAGCTTGGTTTTTAAATCATGTAAATCGCACGCCGTTATTGTAGGCTCAAGCTCCCAGGGATCAAAAATAGCCTCATTTGAGCGCTGTATCCACGCAGCACGCATACCGTGCGATAACGCCCCAATCACATCAAATGGATTACTCGATATCAACCAGGTATTAGCACCGGTTGAATGTGCCTCGCGTAAAAAATGACTATAAACACCGGGGTTGGGTTTAAAAGTTTTAATGTCATCGGCGCTCACCACGCCTTCAAAGTAATCACTTATGCCTGCCGCTTCGAGCAAGGTATTTACCGCACTGGCCGCACCATTAGAAAACGCAAATAACCGATAGTTTTGTGCTTTTAAGCTCTCAAGCCCTGCTTTAACATCATCAAATGCGGGGAGTGTTTTATAGCGTGCTAACAACTGTGCTTTTTGCTCATCGCTTAAAGTTACCTTGTGCAGTAAACACGCATAATTAAGTGCCTGCTCAGTACACACCGAAAACGGCACGTAGTTTTGCATTAAGCCACGCCTAAACGAATATTCGAGTTGTTTTTCACGCCAAGTAGTTGAAAATGCGTGCGCGTTATCACCAACCATATTTTCAAGTAACGACACCACGCCATGGGTGTTTATAAGCGTACCGTATACATCAAACGCCAGTGTAGTTGCCATTAATGACTCCTGTTTAAATCGTTACTAAAGCGCAATTTTATTGCTTCGCTTAATTACCTTATCAGTTAATAAAGTACAGTAAAAGCGCCCGCATTTTAAGCCGTTACTGTAAACCCCTGTTACGGTTTGGTTAAAAATACCGCACAGTATATGCGGTATTTTTATATGTAAATATTATTGATTACTTAACTGTAGCCCTAGCGCTGTTGCGTGGCTATAAGCATTATCGAGCGATAGTTGATGGCGTACATCGGCAAACTCTTGATATTCTGAGGCAATTTCATGAATGGTGCTCACGCCTAAATATTTACTCAACGTACGTAAGTGCGGCACTAAATGGCTCATATGCTCACGTATACCACCTTGCTCAAAACCAAACTCACCGGTTGAGGTGATCACAACTAATGTTTTACCTCCAAGTAGAGGTTGTAGCGGAAAATCCCCACGGGAAAGATCAAAATCAAAAGTTTGGTTAATACGTATTACTTGATCAAACCATGCTTTTAACTGTGCGGGCATACCGTAGTTATACATAGGCGAGGAAATCACAATAATATCGGCAGCGGCAATTTCAGCGATTAATGTGTCTGACAAGGCCAGTAACTGATGTTGCTCAGCAGTCTTTTTATCATCAGGTGTAAATACTGCGCCTATCCAGTCTTGGGTAATAAAAGACGGAGGATTCACACCAACATCACGATAAAAATACTCATCTATAGCTTGGCGCTTTGCAAAGCTATCAATAAAATGCTTAGCAATATTTTTAGAGATTGAATCGTGATCTGGGTTGTCGTTTTTAACAGCTCTTACGCTTGCATCAAAGTGAAGTAGGGTAGTCATACTGTTTATCCTATTAGTAAATGTAGGTTAATCATCTTACTAATAGGCATATTTCACAAACGAGTAAACCTTAACTATAAATAAGTTATACTCATCTATAAGTTAATTCTATTTGGTGTGAATAATCCCCCATGCAAGTATCACTACAAGCACTCAAAGCCTTTGAAGCTGCGGCGCGTTTAGGCAGTTTTAAAGCCGCCGCGGATGAACTATCGCTCACGCCAACCGCGATTTCGCATCATATAAATAACCTTGAAAACCGTTTAAACGTCGATTTATTTTACCGCCAAGTTAGAAAAATCACTCTTACCCCCACAGGTGAATATTTAAGTGAAGCAACAAGCAATGGCTTTAACCTTATTAATCAAGCGCTAGCTACCGTACAAGCTAAAGGCACCGCCGTTAAAATAACCACTACGTCATCACTGGCCGCACTGCGTTTAATACCCGCATTACAGGAACTATCAAAAAGTCAGCCCAATCTTGAAGTAGATATATCAACCAGTGAAGCCGTTGATAAGCAATTACACACCTTACCGATTCGCTTTGGCCAGCAGCGCAATATAAACGCTGATGACATTATAAAAACCGAACAATTTAACGTATTCGGCTCATACAAAGCCGCGGTTATCCCATGGCAAAACGGCCCAGTTACGCTCTATACCACTAAATGGAAAAACAATGCGCTGAGTGAGCCTCCAATTAAACAATGGCTTACTCAAAACAACTTAGATCCTGCGTTATTTAGTATTAAAACCTTTGACCAAGAGCTATTTGGTATTCAAGAAGCTATGGCAGACTCAGGACTGGTTTTTTGCTCAACCACGCTAGTACAACGATTATTAGACACCGAGTTACTTAAAAACTTTAATACCCACGTAGTTGAATCTGACTTTTGCTACTACATACCTAATAAGCAGCGCTTTCAAACCCGAAATACTCGCCTCGTTTTAGAATGGGTAGAAGGGTTGTTGAGTTTATAAGGGCTAGTTATAAATCTAATTAAGTAATAGCTAAAAGTAGGGTTTATTAGCCTACCTTTTCGGGGTAGGCTTGTGAGTAGTCAAATTTGAGCAAAAAACGATCATTGAGATTGGATAAATATAATAGCTAATCAATTCATCAAACAGCTCTTTGCTCACATATTTTTAAAAATGAGCAAAGAGCGCATCTTGTTCTATTTAACTTTACTTTAAATTTTTAGAAAACTTAATGATCGTAATACCTTAGGTTATTTGCTAAAACTATATAAATTAGAAAAATGAGCGTGACGTCGGCAGAAATATGCGCGATGAGCGCACTATTAAATTGTTGAACTAAGCCGCTACGCGGAGATCCTATTCTGACCATTTGAGCCACACTTACCTTGGGGTTATCCCATAACTTGGAGGTAAGTC